>JBIJBN010000121.1:0-6321 GCA_044345175.1 Luteolibacter sp. | reverse complement strand
GACTCAACCCGCACGAGTGCGAGGCGATGTTCGAGGACGTGCCCACCATCAAGGCGAAAAACACCTTCGTCGTCTCCAACTCCCGCGCACTGCGCCGCGACATCGACCTCACCGCCACCGCCAACAAACAGGCACTCGCCAAAAACATCTTCATGTTCGGCCAGGTCATGGAGGGAACCCAGTTCTACGGCCTCTTCGGCATGATCCTCTCGCTCTACCGCCAGAACAAGTTCCCGGGCATCGGCACCATGTTCCGCTACACCCTGCGCGACGAGTCCAACCACATCGAGGTATTCCGCAACCTGCTCATGGACCTCGTCGATGAAAACCCGGACATCTGGACCGAGGCGTTCCGCGAGGACCTCCGCAACACCATGAAGGAGGGCATCGCACTCGAAAAACAATTCATCCGCGACTGCCTGCCCGTCGCCAGCCTCGGCCTCAACTCCACCGACTTCGAGACCTACATCGACTACATCGCGGACCGCCGCCTCGCCTCATGCGGCCTCGCCCCGCTCAATGCCAACACCACCAACCCGTTCCCATGGCTGGCGGAAATGATGGATATCAAGAAGGAAACCAATTTCTTCGAAGGCCGCGTCACGGAATACCAGAAGGCCTCCGCCCTCGCCAACGTCAGCGATGACGAACTCTGAGCCCCCCCCCGCGCCGGATCCACACCCGCCAGTCCTCAAACCCAGCCTCCTCCGCCCACAGCCCATGTACCACTCCATCGACCCCGCCGAAGACCAGATCCTCAAGCAAGTCATCACCGACCGCTTCGCCCTGCCCCCCTCGGACCGCGGCTACGCGTGGCGCAATGTGCTCCCCACCGAAAAACGCGCGCCCCTCCCCGGGATCATCGTCACCCGCGGCAACACCGACACCCATTTCTCGCTCGAGGACGTGGCCGACGCCATCGGCAACTCGCTCACCGACCTGCTGATCTCCCGCCGCACCGACGAGGAATCGATCTTCACCGAGCAAAACCGCCAGTTCGTCTCCGACGTCGCCCACAGCGTCGCCAACTCGCTCACCCGCTCGCTCGACGAAGGCGGCCGCCTCCGCCTCTCCGAGGCGGACCTCTACCTGCTCATCGAAAAGGCACTGCTCGAAAACGAGGCCTACGATGTCGCCAAATCCCTCGCCTTCCGCCGCTCGATGGAGAAACACGGCAGCGTGGACCTCTACACCGGGCCGCAAACCCTCCCGGTCCGCCTCATCCGCCGCAACGGCAACGTCGTGCCGTGGTCGGAAACCAAAATCGAGATCGCCGTCCGCAAGGCCTTCCTCACCATCAAGGCCAACCCCGAACCCGCCATCGACATCGCCCGCGCCGTCACCGAACACGTCCGCCGCGGCGACCAGTCCTTCGTCCACATCGAGGACGTCCAGGACATGGTCCAGGAGGAACTCATGCGCCAGGGCCACTTCAAGGCCGCCGAACACTACATCCTCTACCGCGCCCAGCGCGCACGCCTCCGCGAGGAACTCGAGGCCGGCCGCGAGGACCCCAACCAGGAGTTCATGGTCACCGTCACCACCGAGGACGGCCAATCGTCGTTCTGGGACGGCACGGAACTCAAGAAACGCATCGCGTTCGCCATGATCGGCCTCGACATCGACATGCCCGAAGCCGAAATCGAACGCGAACTCCGCCGCTCCGTCGGCTCGGAAATCTCCGAAAAAGACCTCAAAAACACCATCATCCTCAACGCCAAGGCCCTCATCGAGAAAGATGCGGACATCGCCAAATTCGCCGGCCGCATCCTGCTCTCCTACATCTACGAGGAGGTCCTCGACTGGAGCATCTCAAGGGACGGCATCGACAAGCTCAAGACCGCCCACAAGCAGGCCTTCAAGGCCTACCTCAAGCACGGCGTCGCCATCCGGCGCCTCCACCCGGGCCTGCTCGAAAGATATCAACTCGACAAACTCGCCGAAGCCCTCGACCCAACCGCCGACCTCGATTTCGACTACCTCGGCATCCAGACCCTCTACGACCGCTACCTCATCGTGGACAAGACCGGCAGCAGGCCGCGCCGCATCGAGACCCCGCAGTTCTTCTGGATGCGCGTCGCCATGGGATTGTTCAAAAACGAGGAGAAGGATCCCGAAAACTGGGTGATCCGGCTCTACAACCTCTACAAGGGCCGCCGCTTCTGCTCCTCCACACCCACCCTCTTCAACTCCGGAACACTGCACTCCCAACTCTCGTCCTGCTATCTCTACAAGGTGGACGACTCCATCGAATCCATCATGATCCGCGGCGTCGCGGAAAACGCCTTCCTCTCGAAGTGGGCCGGCGGACTCGGCGGCTCGTGGACCGCCGTGCGCGGCACCGGCGGCTACATCCAGGGCACCAACGGCGAGTCCCAGGGCATCATCCCCTTCCTCAAACTCCACAACGACCAGCTCGTCGCCGTCAACCAGGGCGGCAAACGCCGCGGCTCCGGCTGCGCCTACCTCGAAACATGGCACAATGACATCGAGGACTTCCTCGAACTGCGCAAGAACACCGGCGACGAACGCCGCCGCTGCCACGACATGAACACCGCCAACTGGATCCCCGACCTGTTCATGAAACGCATGGAGGACCGCCAGAACTGGACGCTCTTCCGCTCCAACGAGGTGCCGGACCTCCACGACCTCTACGGCAAGGCTTTCGAACAACGCTACCTCGAATACGAACAACTCGCCGCCGAGGACAAAATCTGGTCGCGCCAGATCCCAGCCATCGAGTTGTGGAAAGCCATGCTCAAGATGGTCTTCGAAACCGGCCACCCGTGGATCACCTTCAAGGACCCCTGCAACGTCAGGTCGCCACAGGACCACTGCGGCGTCATCCATTCATCCAACCTCTGCACCGAAATCACCCTCAACACCTCGGATGAGGAAACCGCCGTCTGCAACCTCGGCTCGGTCATCCTGGATTCCCACATCACCCGGGACGGCGCCATCGACCACGACATGCTCAGGGAAACCATCACCGTGGCCATCCGCGCGCTCGACAACGTCATCGACATCAATTTCTACCCCACCACAGCCGCCAAAACAGCCAACACCCGCCACCGGCCCATCGGCCTCGGCGTCATGGGCCTGCAAAACGCACTCTACCGCCGCGGCCTGTCCTTCGCCTCCGATGCCGCCGTCGATTTCAACGACGAGGTCATGGAGGCCGTCGCATACTACGCCTACAGCGCCTCCTCGGACCTCGCCGCGGAACTCGGCAGCTACCCCACCTACAAGGGCTCGAAGTGGGACCGCGGACTGCTCCCGCAAGACACCCTCGACCTGCTCGAATCCGAACGCGGCCGCACCATCGACGTGCCCCGCGGCGGCAAAATGGACTGGTCCGTCGTCCGCGACAAAATCGCCAGACAGGGCATGCGCAACTCCAACGTGCTCGCCATCGCCCCCACCGCCACAATCTCGAACATCATGGGCACCACCCCGTGCATCGAGCCGAATTACAAGAACCTCTACGTGAAGTCGAACCTCTCCGGCGATTTCATCGTGCTCAACGCCGAACTGGTCAAGGACCTCAAAAAAGCCGGCCTCTGGAACCAGGACATGCTCGACCAACTGAAATACTTCGACGGCGAGCTCGACGCCATCGAGGGCATCCCGCAGGCCCTCAAACAGAAACACAAGACGGTTTTCGGCATCGACTACCTATACATCATCGATGCCGCGGCACGCCGCCAGAAGTGGATCGACCAGTCCCAGTCCGTCAACCTCTTCCTCGCCACACCGGACCTCAAGGCACTCTCACACATGTACCGCCGCGCATGGGACAAGGGACTCAAAACCACCTACTACCTCCGCACCCAACAGGCATCCAACATCGAGAAATCCACCATCGACGTCAAAAAAGAGATCCGCGGCGGCATGGCGGCCAAAACCTACAGCGCCGAGGAACAGGCAGCCTGCTCGCTGGATGCAATGCTCAACGGCGGCACCTGCGAGGCCTGCCAGTAAGGGAGCGCGGGCGTCCCGCCCGCTTCTTGCCGTCACAACGCAGTAAGGGAGCGCGGGCGTCCCGCCCGCTTCTTCATGGCAACTGGAGCACGCCCAATAACAAAATAACAGGCAGCCTGCTCGCTGGATGCAATGCTCAACGGCGGCACCTGCGAGGCCTGCCAGTAAGGGAGCGCGGGCGTCCCGCCCGCTTCTTCATGGCAACCGGAGCACGCCCAATAACAAAATCAAAGTCCACCCATGCCCGCAAAATCCGCCAACTCATCAGCGATATGCGGCAAGCAGGCTTCACACTCGGGCCGCCAGAAAGGCTCCCACCACCAGTTCAAGCACGAATCCTTCAAAAGCGTCATCACCCTCAGCGGCGCTGAAGGTGATGACGCCAAATCGTATCAAGAACGCCAGATCGCGAAAGCGATTGCCCAATCAAAAGCCGCAGAGTAGATTCCCACCATGAAACCCGCAGACCAATACCACCGATTTGTCCGCTGGTCCGATGAGAACCAGTGCTACATCGGCTACTGCCCCGACCTCTACGGCGGCGTCTGCCACGGCGAACAGGAGAAAACGGTTTACGCCGAACTCTGCGCCATCGTCCGCGATGAGACCGCCCACCGACTTACGAAAGGCGAAGAGCTTCCTGCACCAACCGTCCGCGCCACCCGCGATCTCGATTTCGCTGCCGCCTGAGAATCCAAGATAGGGCAGGGCAATCAAAAGCGCTCACTTTCCGCCAGCGTCGCAAAAAGTGAAAGCGACGCACTTTCCCGCAAAGTGGCTGTGGCGTCTCGCCGCAGGCCGTCCCCGGAGCGTCTCGTCCACCCCCGATGTGTCGGTGGCTCCAGCATGTCCTCCAAAACTTGCGGGAAGCAGGAACCGTCCCCACAAGAAATTCAATCATCCTGAAATTCCACAAACGCGAATCACCACCTCTATTCTTGCTCCGCACAATAATTGTTCTCATGAACACTCTTTGTGCCCTCCACTTACCAGCCCCGCCGCCCCCGCGCCTCGCCCCTCTGGCAACTCGTCCACCACGGCTGGGGCGACTTCCTCGCCAACTACGAAAGCAAACACCGCAAGGATCTCGGCCCGCTCCACCCCGCAGCCACGGCCACCGTCGAATCCTTCCTCCGCTGCGGCGACCTCGCCTCCGGCTTCACCCGCCTCCAGTGTCCCGACTGCGGCCACGAACGCCTCCTCGCCTTCACCTGCAAGGGCCGCCATTTCTGCCCATCCTGCCACCAGCGCCGCGTCCGCTCCATCAGCGACTGGATCGCCACCGCCGTCTGCCACGAAGTACCCCACCGCCAGTTCGTCTTCACCATCCCCCGCGTCCTGCGCGGCATTTTTCGCAAGCGCCGCAAACTCCTCATTCACCTTTTCCACACCGCGACTGCCACCCTCCAAGATGCCTTTCGCAACCGTCTCAATCTCCCCGTCGGCAAACTCGGAGCCATCGCCGCCGTCCACACCTTCGGCGATTATTTGATCTTCCACCCCCACCTCCACGTCCTCGCCGCCAACGGTCTCTTCACCCCCGATGGCCGCTTCCACTGCATGCCCGCCGAAGACCTCGCGCCTGCCATCGAACTCTTCCGCCACCGCTTCCTCCACGCCCTGCGCGAAGCCAAGCTCATCAGCCCGAAAAAACTCGCCGACCTACTCTCCTGGAAGCACTCCGGCTTCCACATCCACGACGGCGGGGAAAAACCCGTCGCCGCCCACGACAGCGCCGGGCGCAAGCGCCTCGCCGAATATCTCCTCCGCCATCCCTTCTCCCTCCAGAAGATCACCTGGAACGCCACCACCCAGGCCGTCATCTACCGCTCCAAACGACACCACAACACCAAGCGCAACTTCGAGATCTTCAAAGCCCCCGATTTCATCGCCGCCGCCCTCCTTCACCTCCCGCCCAAAGGGCAACAAACCGTCCGCTACTACGGCACCTACTCCAACAAAACCCGCGGCCAAACCCCGCCCATCCCCGACCGCATCATCCGCCCGCCGGAACCATCTCCCCCCAATCTCGAATCTCCAATTTCAAATCCCCCTTCTCAAATCCTCCTCATCCCCGCATCTCCGAAACAATCCGCCCGCGAAATGCGTCCGCTCTGGCGCGACCTCATCCTCCAGGTTTGGGGCGGCGATCCGCTCCAGTGCCCCTGCTGCAAGGGCACCATGAAACCGGTCCGCAAAGTCATCCGCCGCGAGGAAATCCAATTCTTCCTCCGCCTCCACGGCCTGTGGGAAGGCATCATCCATCTCCCCCGTCCGCCACCGCCGCCCTTCGACATCGAAAAACGCCGAAGGCTTGTAGGCGTTTTGGACGGAGGCGTA
>JBIJBN010000120.1:0-6328 GCA_044345175.1 Luteolibacter sp. | reverse complement strand
CGCAGCCTGCTAGAGTCGAAACGCGGCGCCACCACCGAGACCATCGACGGCAGGTTCATCTCGGTCTCCGCGAACATCGAAATCGTCGACGAACTCCCGCTGGTCAAAAACAGCGGTGCCAAGGGCGTCGGGCTCTACCGCACGGAGTTCCTGCTGCTCAACGGCGATGAGATGCCCGGTGAGATGAAACAGGCGGAAACCTATTCAAAGGTCGCCCGCGAAATGGCACCCCACCCGGTCATCATCCGCACGCTGGATGCCGGCGGCGACAAGCTCCCGGTCGAGCCACTCACGGAGCCCGAGCCGAATCCATTCCTCGGCTGGCGCGGCATCCGCGTTTCATTGGCGCGACCTGACATGTTCCGCGACCAGATCCGGGCCATCCTGCGGGCCAGCGCCTTCGGCAGGGTTTCGGTCATGTTCCCGATGATCTCCGCACTCTCGGAAGTCAGACGCGGCAAGGAAATGGTGCGCCGCTGCATGGAGGAACTGGATGCGGAGGGCGTCCCCTTCGATCACGACATGCAGGTCGGCGCGATGATCGAGGTGCCGGCCGCCGCACTCTGCGCCGACATGCTCGCCCCGGAGGTCGATTTCTTCTCCATCGGAACCAATGACCTGATCCAATACACCGTCGCTGCGGACCGGGTGAACCCCCATGTCGCGGATCTCTACCGCCCCACCCACCCTGCGGTGATCCGCCTGATCAAACGCACGATCGATGCCGCCGGCGATCATGGCATCTGGACGGGTATCTGCGGCGAAATGGCCGGCGACATCCGCCTCACCCCCTTGCTCATCGGTCTGGGCGTCGAGGAGCTTTCGGTCGGACCCCAGCAGGTTCCTGGTGTCGGTCAGGCGATCCGCTCGCTCAGCTACGCCGAATGCGCCGCCATGGCGGATGAGGCGCTGCGCCACACGCGCAGCAAGGGCGTGCTGGAACTTTCGCTCGGACTCGCCAGAAAACATTACGCGGAATTGCTGGATTGATCCCGCACCCCCCACCGCGGGCCCTGAAACACATCCCCGGATCCGGCGAATCCCCATCCCCCCCTATTTTTGCCGCTTGGAAGCAGCGGTGATTCAAAATCACATGATTCCGCATTTTTTGCTTGGAACATCTATCCATAGTGGGATAATGATTTTTGTTTCTACTACATGTTGTGATTGGTCAATTTCCAGAGCAAATCACCCCAATCTCTCGCCCCGTCCCCCAACCCATACCGAATCCAAGCCGATGAATGCATCCGCCGCCACACTCGACACCCCCTCCATAGCCATGAAGTCCTCCCGTCCTGCCTCCAAAGGACTCCGTTTCGATGCCTGCTTCGCCACTCCCGGCGTCTCTGCATTTGATGAAATCGAGTGGGACCTCCGCACTGCGGAAATCACCGACGACAATGGCCACACGCTGTTCCGTCAGGAAAATGTCGAGGTCCCGCAATCATGGAGCGAGCTTGCCACCAAAATCGCCGTTTCCAAATACCTCTACGGCGATGCCGGACTCGGCGACGACCCGCGCACGGGAGGCCGCGAATACTCGGTGCGCGATCTCATTCACCGCGTCACGCGCACGATCACCGACTGGGGGCTTGCGGACGGGTATTTCGCCGATGATGCAAGCGCCGCCTGTTTTTACCAGGATCTCTCATGGCTCTGCCTGCACCAGCACGGGGCGTTCAATTCGCCGGTCTGGTTCAATGTCGGCCTGCACCACCAATACGGCGTGGGCGAAAACCGCGGCGAGGGCGGATGGCACTGGGACCCGCAAACACGGAATGTCCGCCGCGCACCCGGCCAATACCACTACCCGCAGGCCAGCGCCTGCTTCATCCAAAGCGTGAAGGACGACATGGAGGACATCATGCGCCTCGCCGCATCCGAGGCGATGCTCTTCAAATACGGTTCCGGAACCGGCTCGGACCTCTCCACACTGCGATCCTCGCGCGAGAAACTCTCCGGCGGCGGACGCCCGTCCGGCCCGCTGTCCTTCCTGCGCATCTACGATCAGGTCGCAAATGCCGTGAAATCCGGCGGAAAAACCCGCCGCGCTGCGAAGATGAATACCCTCAAGGACTGGCATCCGGATATCGAGGATTTCATCGTGGCCAAGACCATCGAGGAAAAAAAAGCGTGGGCGCTCATCGAACAGGGCTACGACGGCTCCTACAACGGCGATGCCTACGGCTCGGTGATGTTCCAAAACGAAAACCTCTCGGTCAGGGCATCCGATGCATTCATGCAGGCGGCCATCGAGGGATCCGAATGGTGGACCCGCCGCGTCACCGATGGCGAACCGTGCGAAATGAAAAACGCCCGCGAACTGCTCCATCAAATCGCCCTCGGCACCTGGACTTGCGGCGATCCAGGCATGCAGTTCGATTCAACCATCCACACCTGGCACACCTGCAAGGGCAGCGGCCGGCAACACTCGACCAACCCCTGCTCCGAATACCTCTTTCTCAACGACACCGCCTGCAATCTCGCCTCGCTCAATCTCGTCCGCTTCGCTCGCCCCGACGGCTCTTTCGACATCCCGCGCTTCATGGCGGCCGTCAGGATTTTCATCGTGGCGCAGGAAATCCTGGTGGACCGCGCGAGCTACCCCACCAGGCCGATCGCCGCAAACTCGCATGCCTTCCGCACACTCGGACTTGGCTATGCGAACCTCGGCGCCCTCATCATGAGCCAGGGCCTGGGATACGACAGCGATGAAGGCCGCGCCTGCGCCGGTGCCATCACCGCGCTCATGACCGGCCACGCCTACGAGGTCAGCGCGGAACTGGCCGCAACCACCGGCCCATTTCCGTGTTATCATGACGCCCGCTATGGCGAAGTCACCCATCCGCCGGATGATTCCAACGAGTCCTCCATGCTGGAGGTGATCGCCCGCCACCGCGAACTCGCACACCAACTCCACGGGCGCGGCCACACCGCCGCCATCATCGATGCCGCGCGCGCAGCCTGGGACCGCGCCCTCGAACAAGGGCGCATCCACGGCTACCGCAATGCCCAGGTCACCGTGCTCGCCCCCACCGGCACCATCGGCTTCCTTATGGACTGCGACACCACGGGAATCGAACCGGATATCGCACTGGTGAAATACAAACTGCTTGCCGGCGGCGGCATGCTCAAGATCGTCAACCGCACCGTCCCGCCGGCGCTCGCCCGTCTCGGCTACACCCCGGATGAGATCGCCGCCATCCTCGCACATGTCGGCAAATACGACACCATCGAGGATGTGACCGATCCGGATACCGGCGCGCCCGCCGCAAGCGGCCTCGATCCCGCGCACCTCGCGGTGTTCGATTGTGCGTTCAAGCCGCACCTCGGCAGCCGCAGCCTCCATTACCGCGCCCACCTGCGGATGATGGCCGCCGCCCAGCCATTCCTCTCGGGCGCCATTTCAAAAACCGTCAACATGCCCGAGGACGCCACCGTCGGTGAGATCATGCAAACCTACATCGAAGCATGGCAACTCGGCCTCAAGGCGGTCGCCATCTACCGCGACGGCTCCAAACGCTCGGCTCCGCTCAACACCCGCAAAACCACCGGAACGGAAACCTCCGCGGAAACCACACCCGGCGCGGAGGAACTTGCCGGTCGCATCGCCGCACTCATCCGTGAAAATGAGGACCTGCGCCAGCACGCCCGCACCCGCAGGCCCATGCCAGACACGCGCATGTCCATCACCCACAAATTTGAAATCGCGGGTCACGAAGGCTACATCACCGCAGGACTCTACGACGATGGCCAACCGGGAGAGGTCTTTGTCCAGATGTCCAAGGAAGGCAGCACCATCGGCGGCCTCATGGACACGGTCGCCACCCTCACCTCGATGGCCCTCCAATACGGTGTGCCGCTCGAACAGCTCGTCCACAAGTTCGCATACCAGCGCTTTGAACCCAGCGGCTACACCCGCAACCCGGACATCCGCACCGCCTTCAGCATCACCGACTACGTTTTCCGCTGGCTCGGTTGCGAATTCATCCATGGCTACAAACAAGCCACCTCCCCGGAGCACCACCAACCGGAACTCGCCATGCCTGAAATCCGGGAAATGCAGCAGAAAGCGGTCAACCGTCCGGTTTTCGACCTCAGCACCACAGACGGCCTGCCACCGGCCATTCCCAAACCGCCGGATCGCGTCCAAACCGCCCTCGGCACCGCCTTCATCGGCATCATTTGCTCAAACTGCGGCTCCGACAAAGTGATCCGCGCCGGTGCCTGCGGCGTCTGCACCCTCTGCGGAACCAGCCAGGGCTGCAGTTGATCGACCTCCTTCCGCTTGATTCACAAAAACCCGATCCCGGATCAAAATGGCCGCTCCCGCACGCGACCGCATGCTTGAAGTGCTGTTTTTTGCAATCGTGGCGGATGCGAACCCGGCTTGTGGATCCGGCACGGATGCGCCGCCGCAGGCCGGGCCCGGAGCCGAGGGCGCCCGCAAGTCCGTGCACGGCCAGATTTTCGCTTTCCCGAAAAACCGGCCATGACAAATCCGCCGCCATCCCTACAGTGACGGGCGTGAGCTACCAGGTTTTTGCCCGCAAATACCGCCCGAAAACCTTTGACGATGTCCTGGGTCAGGACCACGTCGTGCGGACCCTGCGCAATGCGATCGAACGGCAACGCCTTGCGCACGCCTACTTGTTCGTCGGCCCGCGCGGCACCGGCAAGACATCCACCGCCCGGATTCTTGCCAAGGCGCTCAACTGCACCGGCGGGCCGAAGGCCGACTTCGATCCGGAGGAGGACGTCTGCATCGAGATTTCCGAAGGACGTTCGCTGGATGTGCTGGAAATCGACGGAGCATCCAACAACGGCGTGGAGCAGGTGCGCGACCTGCGGGAATCGGTGCGCTTCGCCCCGGCCCGCGGGCAGTTCAAGATCTATTACATCGACGAGGTGCACATGCTTTCCAACGCCGCGTTCAACGCGCTGCTCAAGACGCTGGAGGAACCGCCGCCACACGTGAAATTCATCTTCGCCACCACCGAGGCGAACAAGATCCTGCCCACCATCCTGTCGCGCTGCCAGCGCTTCGACCTCCGCCCCATTCCCACCGGGCTCATCGCCGGGCACCTGCTTCACATCGCCGGCCAGGAAGGCATCAGCCTTGAGGAAAGCGCCGCATGGGCCATCGCCAAGGGCGCGGATGGCGGCATGCGGGACGCCCAGTCGATGCTCGACCAGCTGGTGGCCTTCTGCGGCGACCACATCGCCGAGGAAAACGTGCTCGATGTATTCGGGTTCACCTCGCGGGAAAAAGTCGCTGCACTTGCCAAGGCACTGCTCGGCAAGGAGACGCCCGCCGCCCTGGCGCTGGTCCAGAAAGAGGCGGAGAGCGGGCGCGAGCTCGCCCAGCTGCTGGGCGAACTCATCGGTTGCCTGCGCGCGCTGCTGGTGGCCAAGCTCGATCCCGCGGCGGATGGAGACGGCATCCCCGCCGAATTGTGGAGCGACCTGCAGAAGTCGGCCGGGGCGATCCAACCGGACCGGATTCTCGCCGTCATCGATGTGTTTGCCGAATCCGAAGGACGCATGAAATGGGCGTCCGACAAACGCCTGCACTTCGAGCTCGGAATCATCAAGGCGATCCAGTGCCTGTCCCAGGCGCGCATCACGGATGTCATCAGCGCCCTCGCCCGCGGCGCAGACGTGCTGGCCGCGGATGCACCCGCCGCAGCGGAGACAAAACGCTCGCCGGAAACCGCCACTGCGCCCGCCGGAAAAAAGGCGAAACCGGATCCGAAGACAGTTGGCATATCCGCCATGCAGGCATTGGATTTGCTCATCGAAGCGGCGCCCGAGACGCGTGAAACGTCGGTGACTGATGATGCGCCGCCATGGCAGGATGCTTCCCAATCCGCCGCAGCACCCGCGCCCGAGACTGCCGCTACAACCGCAGCGGAGGATGCCTTTCACGATGACCCGCTGATCCAGGCCGCACTCACCGCTTTCGAGGGCAGGCTGGTCTCCGGATGAACCATTGCAGGCTCACCCACCCCGAACCCCACAAGCTCCGATGAACATCGCCAAATTGATGAAGCAGGCCCAGCAAATGCAGGCCGGACTCGCCGCCAAACAGGAGGAACTCTCGAAACAAACGGTCGAGGCCACCGCAGGCGGCGGCAAAATCACCGTCACCGCAAACTGCGCCGGCGATGTGCTCTCCATCAGGATCGACCCATCGGTGGTGGATCCGTCCGATGTGGATTTCCTCGAAGAACTGATCCTCAAGGGCGTGCAGGATGCAATCCAATCGGGAAAGGACAAAGCGGCCGCAGAAATGAAGAAACTCACCGGCGGCCTCGGCCTGCCCGGA
>JBIJBN010000119.1:0-6337 GCA_044345175.1 Luteolibacter sp. | reverse complement strand
GCGCCTCGGGGTTCATGCACGCCCCCACCCGCGGATTTCAAAATCCGGAAAACAAAAACCCGCGCGCAACGACTCCGGATGACCGCTGAACCATGCCGTGCGGAAACCACAGGCGGCGGCGGGCTCGATGTCATGCAGCGGATCATTGCCAACGTAGAGTGTCTCATCCGGGCGGATGCCGCGACGCGCAAGACGCCCCGCAAGAAGCCCGAACAGGCCACGCGAGGGTTTGGCGATGCCGTGCTCGAAGGACAGGATCGTGAGATCCGCAGCGAACAACCGCGCAAGCGCGCCAAGCGACCCGGGGGTGTTGCACTGCGCGTTGGAAAGAAGACCGAGCGGGATGCCGCAGCCGGAGAGATGGCCGATCGTTTCCACCGCTCCGGGCAGCAACCGCGCGGGGTGCCATGCCGCCTCGGTCTCGATCACCAGCGCGGTGGTGTCGGCATCCGACGGTAATGATAACAACTCGCGCCAAAGGTCCCGCAGATCAACCTCCGGATGGGCTGCTGCCGCGGCGGCGTGATACCGCATCACCGCGGCATGCAGCGCGGCAGCGGGCGAGGCCGGTGGCACATGCCCGTGACGGATGAGTATCTCGCGCAGCAACGGGTCGGCCGCCGGATCGGGTTTCACACCGCCTGCGGGCGCATCAAGCAAAGTGCCATACACATCAAAAACGACGGCCTTGAATCGCATGAAATCCGGTTCCGGCCGGATCACCGCCGGCGGTGACGTGAGGAAATGGAAATGCTCCGGCCGGAGGCAGGCGTCGAGGATCCTCTCCGCATCCAAGGGCGGACGCGCCACCGGTGCGCTGGACATCAGCGCGCGGTGGATCCCTGCCAGTCTTTCCCGATAGACATGCGGCGAGTATGGCGCGAGCTGGTCCGGACGGGCGGCCGGCTCGCGGCAGGCGAGCGCCCCGGCGAGCCATGCGGCGGCCGGGCGCGTCTCGCCGCCGCATTCCACCAGCGGCACATCGAGTGCTCCGGATTCCAACAACCGGCACAGGATGCGTTGCTGCAGGATTTCCGGCAGGTTGCCGAAATCCACCTCCCCTCCGCGCGGCGGCATCACCGGCGGTGTGCGCCGCCATGCCGACCACGCCGCATCGACCGCCGCGCGCTCGTGTGCGTCGAGAATCCGCGGGTCGATCCAATCCATTGGCACCAACAGGCGGTCGTAGAACATTCCCGCGCGGATGCCGTGCGCAGCGTGATCGCGTGTGAGATGCGGCAGGTTCCTCCCCAACAACGGCCGCCCGAATGCCGCCGCGTCGAGAAATGTCATGCCGAAACCCTCGGATACCGAAGTGCTCGCCAGATGCGTGGCGCACCCCAGCCACGCGTCGAACCCGGTGCCGCAACCCATCCCCGGCGCGATGCGGTCCACCACATCGAATTCCACCCGCAGCCCGGCCTGATCGGCAAACCTGCGCCAGCCATCGTGAAACGCCAATGCCTGCGGGTTGACCGGCGCACGCGTCACGGCCGCACGCGCTTCACCGGGCGCCAGAGCCGCCAGTAGCAGGAATTCACCGAGATTCTTGCGGCGGATTCCGCGCACCGGATAAAGCAGCAACGGCGGCCCGCCCGGCGCGGCTGGCAATGGCCGCGGGACGACCGGATTGGGCAGCAGGTGCGCCATCGGCTCCGGCAGGCCGGCGGCGATGAAGCGGTCGCGGTCGCGGCTGTTGAGAAAGGCATAGTGGACACGCGGCCCCGCGGGGTAGCGGTCGGCGCAGTCCCGAAGGCACCCCGCGTTCTCGGCACGGCCGTCCTCGGCGAGATCGTGGATTTGCAACAGGAGCCGCTCGTTTTGCGCCGCAAGCCGCGCGACCACCCCGGCCATGGCCGGGTTTTTACCCAGCGGGTGATTGTGGAAATGCCACACGTCCGGCGCCCCGCCGAGCGCCTCCACGGCAGCACGCCGCAAGCGTTCCAACAAATCCGCCGCATCACCGGCGAAACCATAACCCAGACCTTCCACAGCATGCACCGGCAGATCCTCCGGCATGGCCGCGCCGCATGACTCCACCAGGATCGCATGGCGGATTCCGGCCGCACCGAGTTGTCGCGAAGCCGCGGCGATGACCTCCGGGACCCCGCCGTGACCAAGATGATAATGAACCATGGCGACCCTCATGCCCGCGGCCCGCGATTCCATCGGGATAGCCAGCCGATGGCAACGCCGATCCGGATCCACCGCGCATTACGGGTTGCGCGCACGGCCCGGCACCGCCAATCTCCCGCCGACACCGGGCAACGGCCCACACCCCATCGGATTTTTCCGGAATGTGATGAATAATTCCAGCAACCATCCGTCGAATCCTGCGCCTGAACCAGATGGCGCGGTCGCGCCCGGCAATCCCGCCGCGGAACCGGACGACGATTTCCAGCTGGTCTCGCGGGCGCAAAATGGGGATTTGAATTCCTACGACGCGCTGGTCACCCGCCACCGGGCAAGGATTTTCGCCATGATCCGCAACATGATCCATCAGGAAGCCGACGCATGGGACCTCACCCAGGAGGTCTTCATCAAGGCATGGCAGGCCCTGCCCCGCTTCGAGGCCAAGGCACGCTTCTCCACATGGTTGTTCCGCATCGCCCACAACGCGGTGTATGACTGGACGCGCAAGCGCCGCATCGAAAGCGTGGGCGAACTCAACGACGAGATCTTCGACCGCGAACGCATTGACCCCGCCTCATTCACCACACCCGCCGGCGGAAGCGCGCCCGACCACACGCTCGCACAAGGCGAACTGCGCGCCAAAATCGCCGCGGCCCTTGAGAAAATCCCGCCGGACCAACGCGAGGTGGTCCTCCTCAAGGATGTCCAGGGACTTTCATACAAGGAAATCGCCACGGTGATGTCCTGCGAACTCGGCACCGTGATGAGCCGCCTTTACTACGCCCGCCAGAAACTCCAAACCCTGCTCAAAGATGAATATGAATCCCGATGAAACGCGGCTGGCACTCTGGCTGGAGGATGAACTCCATGGCCAGGAACTCGCCGACTTCGAAAACTCGCTGGCCGGCCGGCCCGAGTTGTTCGCGGCACGTGAGGAAACCCGGCGCTGGCGCGGCATGATCCGGACGGCCCTGCCCGCAACCGAGGAACCTCCCTACCCGGATTTCCTGAACCACCGCGTGATGCACGGCATCCGCGCGATCCAGGCCCGGCATGAGGACCCGCCGGCGCGCCCCTCCGGCTCGTTTTCATGGCGCCAGTGGTTCATGCCGGTGGCCGCCTGCGCGGGCATGCTGGCCGCCTTCTGGCTCGGCGGCAGAATCCCGGCAGGCTCCAGCGGCATCGATGTCACCGGCGCGCCGCGCGCGATTCCGGTGGAACCGATCCTCTACACCCCCGAGAACGGCGTGAGCGCCGAATGGTTTGCCAGCACGGAGGCGTCCGCCACGGTGATCGTCATCCACGGCGTGGATGCCATCCCGGACAGCACGGATTTCTCCAAAACCGTCTTTCTGGACCCACAGCGCGACGCCGGCTCCACCGCAGGCATGGATCAGCCCGAACCCGCCGCACCATGATGCGCCGCTTCTTGCTCGCCACCTGCCTGGCCGCCATCCTCCCCACAGGCGCCAGCGCTGCCGAAGACCCGGGACAAACACCAATCGGCCAGGTCAGCGTGACGGTCTATCACGCCACCGATGGCGACCCCGGGGCGGCCGGTGCCGGCGCGCGCGAGGTGGATGCGGATACCGCCGCACGCCTGCGGCTCGATCCGCGGCTCGGCTTCGCCCATTACCGCCTGCTTGGCACCGACACCCAGCCGTTGTTGCGCAGCTACGAAAGCTGGGCCCAGCCGCTCAAACCGTCGGACGAACTGCTGGTGCGCTTCGAAGCGCAGGCGGAACCCACCGATGAATCCATGATGCTGGATCTCGAGCTGTGGCTCTCCCGCAAGAAAATCATCAAGGCGGATGCGCGTTTGGAGCGCGACCGGCCGCTGTTCATGCTCGGCCCCGAATGGCGCGGCGGACGCCTGATCATCGCCGTGGCGCTTGCGTCTGACGAAAAAAACGGCTCATGATCGGCCCATGCTGAAGGTTCTCGCGGCCATTGCCATCACACTCGCGGCCCATGCCCATGCCGCGGGCCTGGATTTTGAAAAAACACTGCTCGAAATCCACGCGCCGGCGGATGCGACCCAGGTCACCGCGGAATTCGAATTCACGAACCGCACCGACAAGCCCGTCCGGATCACCAAATACGATGCCGCCTGCACCTGCATGAAGGTCTCGGTGAAGGACGGCAGGCTGACATACGCCCCCGGCTCGTCCGGCGTGCTGCGCGCGGATTTCGAGGTGGGAAATTTCTCCGGCACCGTGGACAAGGTGGTGGCACTCTGGCTCGAGGGCGACCCTCCGGAGCGGCCGTCATACGCACTCACCGTGCGGGTGCACATTCCGGTGCTGGTCTCGCTCGCACCCAAGACACTCCAGTGGGAGACCGGCGGCGAAACCTCGCCGCAACGCATCCGCATCACGATGCAGCACACCGATCCGATCCACATCACCGGCGTCACTACCTCATCGCCGTTGTTCACCACCAAACTCGACACCATCGAGGATGGCAGGGTTTACGAACTGGTCGTCACGCCGGAGGAAATCCCCGCACCCGCCCTCGCCATCCTCCGGATCGAGACCGACTGCGCGATCGCCCGCCACCGCATCCAGCAGGCCTTCGCGGTGGTCCGCAAACCGGCATCCGCCGAGCCCCCGCCCAAATGAACCATGCTCTGGCGCAACTCGCCGTGATCACCGGCATCGCCATGGCCGCGGCGGGAATCACATGGACGGTCAAAGGACCGCCGGTGCGCACCCAAGCCTGCGATCCCGCCACCTTGAAACCCGACGAATTGTGCGTCCAGCAGACCGCCGTGGACGACACCACCGTCTGGGTGGATGCCCGGCCACGCGCCGATTGGATGAAAAATGGAGTGCCCGGCTCGGTGTTGTGGAACCTCGATCCCGCCGAGGACATCACCGCCCTCGAAGCGGAGGCAATGGTGAAAATCGCGTCGGCAAGCCGCGTGATCGTGTATTGCGGCGATGAAAACTGCGGCGTGAGCCGACAGATCGCAGGCAGGATCCGCGGCCTCGGCCTCGGCGTCGGGGTGTTCGTGCTGCACGGCGGATGGCAGGCGCTCAGGCAGGCGGGCCTCACCGGCAACGGTGACGGACCGTGATGCGCGGCAGGCAAGCCCGCTGCACAAGGAATGACTGGCGCGCACCGCTTGCCTGATGCAGGCTCGCCACGCAGGCATGCGCTACATCGAACCCCACGCCCACATGGTCAGCCGCACCACGGACGACTATGAGAAACTGGCCCTCGCGGGCTGCGAGGCGGTCTGCGAACCGGCGTTCTGGGCCGGTTTCGACCGCTCGTCGCCACAGGGGTTTTACGATTACTTCCGCCAACTCACCGAATACGAGCCGCAACGCGCCGCGAAATTCGGCATCCGCCACTTCGCATGGCTCTGCATCAATCCCAAGGAAGCGGACGACCCCGGCTTCGCCCGCGAGGTGATGCGCCTGATCCCGCAGTTCCTGCAATGCCCGAACGTGCTCGGCATCGGCGAAATCGGACTGAACCGCAACACCCGCAACGAGCTGGCCATCTTCGAGGAACACCTCCAGCTCGCAGTGGACCACAATCTGCCGGTCCTCATCCACACGCCGCACCTGGAGGACAAGCTCAAGGGCACACGGCTCACCCTCCAAGCACTCGCCAACTTCCCGCAAATCGACCGCGCCAAGGTCGTCATCGACCACGTCGAGGAACACACCGCGGGCATGGTGCTGGACGCCGGCTGCTGGGCCGGCATGACGCTCTACCCGGACAGCAAATGCTCGCCCGACCGCGCCATCGACATTCTCGAAACCCACGGCCCGGAAAGGCTGTGGCTCAACTCCGCCTGCGACTGGGGCGTGTCCGACCCGCTCGCGGTGCCGCGCTGCATGCTGCGCATGAAGGCCCGCAATCATGACGCCGCGGCCATCAGGCGCATCGTCTATCAGAACCCGCGGGATTTCCTCAGCCAGTCGCCACGCTTCACGCTTTGATCCGGACGGCAGTCACAACATGTTGGCCGCCATCCGCCGCATCCCCCTCCCCGGACGCCCGGGCTGGTAGCAGAGGGCGGATTTGAACCGCCGACCAAAGGCTTATGAGTCCTCTGCTCTACCACTGAGCTACTCTGCCAGCTTCCTGGGCAACCATGCGCCGCGGGGCTTGGATGGTTATCCCCGCGGCTCCGGCTTGTCCACCGGAAATTTCGCCGCCCCACGGCCCGCATCGCACACCCGCCGGA
>JBIJBN010000118.1:0-6377 GCA_044345175.1 Luteolibacter sp. | reverse complement strand
CATCCGCAATCTCTGAATTCCCAATCCCATTCAATGCAGCACATGCAATCCCCTGTAGGCATTCTCACCTTCCACAACGGCCCGAACTACGGAGCCTTCATGCAGGCATGGCACCTTCGGGAAGCGGTCCGCAATCTTGGCGAGGAAGCTTACACAATCAATTACCTGCACCCGGACCACGTCGCACACAACCGGCAGAGCAGACCGATTCGCAGTCTTTCCTCACTCAAGCACTGGTATCACTGGCGGGCCAAACGCGCGCCATTCCGAGGCATTGCAGACGGACTCTGCAGGGAGCCATTCACAACGGATCCCGCCCAAGTCCCATGGTCGGCCTACCGGGGTATCCTGGTAGGCAGTGATGTGGTGCTTGATTTCCAAAATCCAGACTTCGGCCGTGACCCGGCATACTTCGGCGCACTGCCCGGGCAAAGCGGCACCCCGTTCGCCACCTATGCGGCAAGCTGCGGCAAAGCCGATGCCGATGCGGAACTGCCGGACTTTGTTTTTGGACTGCGACGCTTCAGCAGCCTGGGTGTGAGGGACCGCACCACGCACAGGCTGGTGCAACGCGCCACCGGCAGGGATGCCGAACTCGTGGTCGACCCCACCTGGCTGGGCGATGATCCGCCCGCCCGGAAACATGTCCGCCCCCGCCAACCCTACATCGTTGTTTATGGCGCCGCCGTGGGGAAAGTCCTCGGACCCGCACTTGCGGCTTACTGTAAAAAACATGGTTTCATGCTGGTCAGCGCGGCCGCACCCTGTCCGTGGGCGGATATCAAACTGCGCAGTTTGCACCCATTCGACTGGGTGGACCTGATCCGGGGTGCACAGGCCACTGTGATCAGCGGTCTTCACGGCACTCTCTACTCGATCAAATACAACAAGCCCTTCATCCTCGTGAACAACGAGAGCACCCACCAGAAAGTCCGTTTGGCATTGGAGATGACCGGACAGGATTTCCGCATCTTCGAACGTGCCGATCTGAATCCGGATATTGTAGGTCTCCTTGAGCCCGCAGGTGTTGCACTCCCCCAAGCACCTGCAGCATGGATTGAGCAGTCGCGAAACTTCCTGCAACAAGCCATTCAGTTCAAAAGTCAGGAACCGTAAAGACACTCGCTGCCGTATCCCACTCCCCCCGCCGCAGGCACCCAAAACCCGGTAGGGACGCGCGGCCCCGCGCGTCCGACTTTTCCCCACCACGTCACCAACCTGACGATCATCCACGGATCGGCGGGCCGCCACACACTACCGTTTTTCCCAACGGTAGGGACGCGCGGCTCGCGCGTCCGACTTATCCCACCACGTCACCAGCCTGACGATCATCCACGGCTCGACCAACCGCCCAAGGACCTTCCATTCCATCGATCGCCCTTGCTCCGCCATCCGGCGGATCCATCGGACGGGAGGGCTGCCCATCCCTACCATTTTTACCCAATGGTAGGGACGCGCGCCCCGCGCGTGCGACTTTTCCCCACCACGTCACCAACCTGACAATCATCCACGGCGCGGCGAGGCCGCGATGCCCTCCCGTTTTTTCCCAACAGTAGGGACACGCGCCCCGCGCGTCCGACTTTCTC
Organism: Luteolibacter sp.; assembly: GCA_044345175.1. Lineage (GTDB taxonomy): Bacteria > Verrucomicrobiota > Verrucomicrobiia > Verrucomicrobiales > Akkermansiaceae > Luteolibacter. Next base: position 4,791 of record JBIJBN010000118.1, on the reverse strand, counting down.
CAGCCCATGCACATTGGCATCGATGCCTTCCGCCTCGTCGGTCCGCCCACGAGCATTGGCACTTACACCCACGAGCTCATTCAAGCGCTGGCCGCACAAGGATTCACGTTCACCCTCTACGCTCCGAGGCGCGAGCCCGGCGCGGAACTCGACCGCTACCTCGCGCCCGACTCACCAGTCCGCGTGGTCTTTGCCAAGAAGCCCTCCGCACCCGAGCGCAAACCCTGGGATTTGTTCCTATGGAACCAGTGCACCCTGCCGCAGCTGATGAAGCAACACCATTGCGATGCCTTCATCGCCCCATACCAGCAGGTGCCTTGCTTCACACCCCACGGGATCCCCACTTTGGTGGTGATTCATGACCTTTGCGGCCTGCGGAGGGATTGCGGATATCGTTTTCCCGGCATGGCATGGGCGCGGCACTTCTGGAATCTCCTCACCGCTGCCTGCAGAGCCTCTCGCATCGTCCCGATCTCCGTCTCCACACGCGATGACATGCTGCGCACGTTCCCCTTCTGCCGGAAAAGACTCGCCGCACCGATCTACAACAAAGTCTCCGGCACAACCCTCGATGAGGCATCGGCGCGCAAGCATGTTGAACCACTCGCCGTCCCTGATAGCCCCTTCATCCTCGCTTTCGGCATCACCGGGCCGCGCAAGGCGCTTTCAATCTCGCTGGAGGGATATGCCATCTACCGCAAACAAGGCGGAAATCTGCCGCTTGTCCTCATCGGCGTGGAATACGAACAAGCCGTGGATCGGCACATCCCCGAGGCCTGGCGCAAGGATATCCTGCTCTTGCCCCGAATCAGCACTTGTGAGCGAGACGCACTCTACCGCCTTGCCACCTGCCTGCTCTTCTGCAGCCGTTGCGAGGGATTCGGCTATCCCATTGTCGAGGCAATGCGCCAAGGATGTCCGGTCATCGCCTCCGCCACCACACCTGCCGCGGAAATCACTGATGGAATCATCGAATTGATGACGCACCCGGATGCCGCCCAGTGCGCCCGCTTGATCGGTCGCTACGCGGTCATGGACCCAGCGGCACGGAAACAACTCGGCGCCGCCCTGATGGCGCGCTCGAATGTCTATGACGGTGATTCCTTCGGCGCGGACTTCGCCCGCGAAATCGCGCGTCTTAAAGCCTGACGCTTCTTTACCATTTGCCAGCCACTTGAAAAAACACATCAAACGCCTGCAGGAAAGCAAGGCCGCTCGCAACACCGCGGCATCCTACCTTGCGTTCTTCTCCACCACCGCCACAGGCCTGCTCTCGATCCCGCTGGCAGTCCACTACCTGAGGCCGCAGGAACTCGGACTCTGGGCGGTGATCTCGACGATCGGCGGATACCTGACCTACATGCAGCTAGGCGTCGGCTTTTCCACCGGCCGCAAGATGGCGGATGGCATCATCGCGCGGGACAAGGTGGAGATCGCCCGCTGGTGGACGCTGTCACGGGTGGTGCTCGGCATCCAGGGCGTGGCCGTGATCCTCGTCGGACTGGCCCTGATGCCGGTGTTCATGGAGGTAATGGCGAAGGATTTCCCGGACAAGAGCCAGGCGCTCTTCTTGTTCACAGGCGTGGTGATCATCCAGGGAATCAATGTGTCGGTCCAGGGCACCGAGGGTATCCTCACGGCCCAGGAACGCTTCCACTGGGTGCCCTTGCGGCAGTCCATCATCTTCTGGGTGGAGTTGGCCATTTTCGCCGCTTTCATCACCACCGGTCACGGCCTCTACTCGATCCTCTGGTCCAAGGTGGCCATGCTCGGCAGCGCATGGCTGCTGAACTGGTGGCTGCTGTCACAAAGCGATCCGAAACTCGGCTGGGACAGCAGCGGATTGCGCTGGGATCGCTTCCGCTCGCTCTTTTCATTCAGCCTCGGCGTGTCCGGCGTCGAGTTCATCGATGTGTTGATCAAATCCCTGCCAGTGATGCTGCTTGGCAAGCTGGGAGGTCTGGCGCTGGTCCCCGTCTACACACTCAGCATCAAGCTTGCCACAGTGCTGGTCAGCATTGGCAAGCGCAATTACCAATCGTTCTATCCGGCGCTCCAACGCATGTTCATTCAGGGCGAGCGGGAAAAATTCCTCGCCAAATACCATGACGTCGGCCTGCTCACGGTGGCATCCGGGCTTGGCGTCGCCGGTATCGTCCTCTGCATGAACCGCACGGTGGTCGAGGTCCTTGCAAAGCCGGAGTTCTACGCCGGTCCCGTGGCCAGCGCCTGGTTCGCGGTGGCCGCCATCACCATGCCGGTCAGTGGCCTGATGCAGACCCCGCTTCTCGTTGCAGCCCAAATGGGCAAGTCGGTGCTGGTCGCCCTCGCCCGCGCAATCGCCGCCATCTCACTCTGCGTGCTCGCCTACCGCAACTTCGGCATCAACGGTCTGGCCGCCGTCATGGCGCTGATCCCGCTGGTCCCCGCCATCTATGCCTCGCTGCGCGGCGCAAGGGAGTGCGGGTTCACCGCCCGCAGGCTCGCCGGCCCGACCAGCCTCTGGACAATGGCCTCAATCCTGCTTGTGATCTGCGGCGGGGTCTTGCTTCATTGGTATCCGGCCGATCCCCTGCTCGTCCTGAACCTCTCGAAAAAATCCGCCTCGCTGCCGTCGTGGACCGAATTCACGGTGGGCGGCGGAATCTCACTCGCCGCCCTTGCCCTCTTCGCCATCGCGCTCAACAGGCTGCGCAAGAGCGGCAGGGTGACGGCAACAACCGGTTCTGCAACAGCCATCCCGTCCCGGGCAAATTAACCCAATCACACTGGAATGTTCGGAATCTACCGCACGCTACTCGCACTTTTTGTCGTGGCCTCGCACCTCATGTCGATCACGGTGATCGGCCAGTATGCGGTGCATGGATTCTTCATCCTGAGCGGATACCTCATGACCTACATCATGGCACGGACCTATGGATACGATTGGGCAGGCGTTCGCGGCTTCTGCATCAACCGCTTCCTGCGCCTGTTCCCTTCATACTGGGCACTGTGCGCCGTGATCGTTCCCATCCTCTGGATCGTCGGCCCGCCCCGCACCGTGGAGTTCAATCACAACATGGGCATCCCGGGCGACATGGCGGCATGGTTGCAAAACCTTTCAATGATCTACTGTGACCTGATTCCGATGACAGTAGCACCCCGCCTGTCGCCCCCGACTTGGGCGCTCACTGTGGAATTGGTGTTCTACGCGATGATCGCGCTCGGGGCATCCAAGGATCCAAAACGTTCGATTGCCTGGCTGTCCCTCAGCGCGATTTACATGGCGACGACGCACTGGATGCAGTCAGGCAGCAACTTTCGTTACGAAGCATTGACTGCAGGAAGCCTTCCCTTTGCCGCCGGCGCAACACTGTTCCACTGTGAGAATGTGCTGCTGAAGTGGCTCTCTTGGTTTAGAACAGCTGGCGGGCTTTCTGTTCTGGCGATTTTGTTTCTTTTGAACTGCCTCGGTGGCTGCCTTGTGATTCTTTTCTCCTTAAATGAATCACTGGGATATCTTTTTTACTATCTGAACCTCCTGTTCAGCTTCCTGCTCGTCTTCGCACTTGCAAAAGGACTGCCCTTTCCTATTAGCCGTAAGATCGACACCGCCATTGGTGATTACAGTTATCCGGTTTACCTGATTCACTATCCGGCTGGACTTGCGGTTTCCATGCTGCTGTTTGGAGAACCCCGCCGCGGTTTCCACCCCGATGGATTCATTGTCATGTGTGCGTCACTGCCAGTTTGTTTCATTCTTTCGTATCTGGTCATCCGCTTGGTCGATCATCCGGTCCAGCGCGTCCGTCAGAATTTGAAAAACCGTGTCCTTGCAAGCCACCGGAATGCCTGACAGCCAAGCTACATCATCTTCTCCATCAACTACTTGTCCAATCCATTCCATGAATACCAAACTGAGTTTCCTAAACGAACGTGAGATGCAATATTGGAACAGCATCCGTGGCTGGCTGCTGCGCCCAGCCGCTGAATCGCTTCATAAATTCGCCGGGCTCGCGCCTGCTGACGGCACGGTGGTGGAAATCGGCTCATTTGCAGGCAAGTCCTCGGTTTGCATCGCAAAGGGCCTTGGCGTGCCTGCGCGGGAAATGACGTCGATCGACCTGCGCTTCCAACCGGACTTCCGTACAAACCTGGCATTTTACGGGTTTGACAAGGCCATCCAAACCCTGCAGGGGCCAAGTCTGGACCATTTCGCGGATTGGGATAGTCCGATTTCATTTCTCTATATCGATGGCCACCACGGCAAGGGTTACGCATTGGCGGACCTGATGCTGTGGGACATGTTCGTGCTGCCCGGAGGCTATGTCGCACTGGATGATACCGCAGGCTTCATGATCGGACCCAACCTCCAGGTGCAGGCAATGACTGCCGGAGGAGCCTACGAGTTTCTGGAGGAATCCGGTGGCATCAGTTTCCTGCGCAAAAATCACGCGCTTTCCTCCATCAGTTACCATCCGCTCTCGCCCGCCGTATGGTTTGCAACACTGCATCGCGTGAGCGCCCGTCTCGGAGCCATGGATCCCTGGTTCCGCCAGCCCAGACTGCCGGTGCAGAAGGCTCCGCTGACGGAGTGGATCGACCGCTTCTGGCACACCAGCCCGGCTGAAACCTTGAATTCCATTCTTCGCAAACTCGTACGCGCCAAATCCCCCGGCCATGGCGGACCGCGCCCGGCCTCTGAGACGGAGTGGCTTCACAACCATGCCGCGGATCTCCCGTCACGTGGGGAGACCTTGCGCTATCTTTCTGCCTGCGAGGACTTCCGCAACCGCCGCCATGATTCAGCCC
>JBIJBN010000117.1:0-6400 GCA_044345175.1 Luteolibacter sp. | reverse complement strand
CTTGTCGCGTGGGTGCCGTTGTGGAGCGGCGAGATGGATGGCGTCCCGGCCGGAGAGGCGGCGATTGGGAACCGCCGCCAGCGGATGGGCTGGAAGGACGATGAACTGGTGGTGATGTATTCCGGAAACATGGGGCTGGGCCACCGCTTCGATGAAATCCTCGAGGTGATCCGTGATCATGGCGCGCCGGTGATGCCGCCGGATCCCTCTGCCGGAGGGAAAACATGTTTCCGGTTTGTGTTTTTCGGAGGCGGCAGGCGGCGTCGGGAGATCGAAGAGTTTGTGGTGGCGCATCCCGAGGCACCCGTCGAGCTTCACGATTACGTGCCACAGGATCAATTGGCGGCGCATCTGCGCAGTGCCGACGTGCACCTGGTCTCGCTTGAACCGTCGTGGACCGGCACGATGCTGCCGAGCAAGCTTCAGGGGATTTTCGCGGCCGCGCGGCCGGTGGTGTTTGTGGGTGACGGGCGCTCGGGCATGGCCCGCTGGATTCGCGAGAGCGGCGGCGGTTGGGTGGTGGCGCCCGGTGACGTGGAGGGATTGGTTTCGGCTCTCCGGGAAGCGGCTTGTGATGATGCCCGCGCGCGGCGTGGCGCGGCGGCCAAAGTGTATGCGGAATCGCACTTCGACCGCGATGCGAACGCACGACGGATGACAGGGTTTTTCACGTCTTGATGACATGATGGGAAAACGGATTTCCACATGTTCTATACTTTGGTATAAATAATGTGATTTTGCTTCGGGAACATGCAGACATCGGCATTCAATGTCATCTGGCTGGCATCGAATTCCGCCGGTGTTGCATTCCATGTTTTTTCCCGAATCCATCATTGTTGTGGCGGCCGCGGCGCTGCTTTCACTGGCATTGAACCGCCTGATGTTGGGCATCGCGCCGGTGTTCGGCCTGATGGACCAGCCAGGGGAGCGGCGGATTCACACATCGGCGGTTCCGCGTGCGGGCGGGATTGCAATCTGGCTGACTTTCCTGACGGTGGCGTCGCTGGGTCTGGCGGGCGGCTGGATCGGTGATTCATCGATATTCAACTGGCGTTGGCTGGGGGCATTTGCGGCGGGCTCGCTGGTCTTGATGGTGGCCGGCGTGGTGGATGACCGCGGGGGGTTGACGCCTTGGTTGAAGCTGGCTGCGCACGCGCTGGCCCCGCTGGTGTTTTTCCTGATCAAGCCGCTGCAGACCGGGCTGTTTCCCGAAGGCTGGCATCCCGCATGTGATTTGCTTGTATTTGTGGGATGGTCGGTGGTGTTGATCAACGCATTCAACCTGATTGACGGGCTGGATGGCTTGTGCGGCGGGCTGGCCGCGGTGGCCATTTTCGCATTGGCGGGCATTGCGGTGGTCTATGGGCGCCCGCAGGCGGCGATGCTGCTGCTGGTGATGGGTGGGGCGGTGCTGGGTTTCCTGCGCTACAACTACAACCCGGCGCGGATTTTCCTCGGCGATGCGGGATCGATGCTGCTCGGGTTTTTCATTGCGACCGCCGCCACCGAAGCCGTCGGCAGGCGTGCGGTGGTCGGGGTGTTGTTGCTACCGATCGCTGTGGCGGGTGTGCCATTGCTTGACGTGCTGCTGGCGATCTGGCGGCGCGGGGCGCGGCGCCTGCTCGGGCAGTTGCGGGGGGAGGAGGTCAAGGGCGGCTTGTTTGATGCGGACAGCGACCATCTGCATCACCGTTTGCTGGCCAGCGGGGGCTCGCAGCGCAAGGTGGCGGCGGGATTGCAGGCGGCGGCGGTGTTGATGGCGGTCCTTGCTTTTCTGCCGATGCTTTTCGGCCAGCGGATGCTGGCGCTCACACTGGTTGGTTTCCTGATCGTGGCGCTGGTGGGCGTGCGGCATCTGGCCCGGGTGGAGTTCGAGCAGACCGGCAGCATGGTGCACATGGCGATCAAGTTGCCGGGCACCTTCCGCCGGGTGGCGTTTGTCCTGTTCCTTTATGATCTGCTGGTGTTGCTGGCGACCGGCGCGGCCGGGGTGTTGGTCGAGACCAACCTGTTCACCCGCCGCGAGACGAGTCACGGGCTGATGAGCTTCGTGCTTGTTTTCACGATGTTCGGTTGCTTGGCGACGTTGATGTCCAGGGTGCATCTGCGTCTCTGGTCGCGGGCGTCGATGCGCGACATCGTCTCGCTGCAGTTCTGGCTGCTGGCCGCGGCGCTTGCCACGTTCACGCTTTTCAGCCTGGCGTTTTCCAGTCTCGAGTGGGCCGGCCTGAGGATGGCGCTGACCAGTTATGCCATGGCATCGATCCTGATTGGTCTGCCGCGGGTGTTGTTGGATCTGTTCCGTGATCTTGGGGTGGAGGCGCGCCACCGGAATCCCGGGAACGGGGCGGGCTCCGGGCACGGGGCGGTGGTTGTGCTTGGCGCGGGCAACCTCGGCGCCCTGTTGCTGGACCACTTGAAATCCAGCCACCATGACTTGTATCCCGGCATTCGGATCCTTGGTTTTCTGGACGAAAACCCGCTGTTGCACGGCCGCCGCCTGCGCGCGTTCCGGGTTTTGGGCGGGCCGTCCAAAATCCCGGAGCTGGTGAGGGAGCACGGTCTCAAGGGTGTTGTGCTCGCCATCAGTCACCCGGATCCGGATCTCGTCGGCTATCTTGAAACCATGTCGGAGCAGCATGGGCTGCGGTTGTATCGGTGGAAAGTCGGCATCGCGCCGATGGAGGACGAGCCGGTCGCGGTGTGGCGGCGCGGGGAGCCCCGCTCCGGGGTGGTTGCGGCCGGGCGGCATGCGGCGGCGACAACCACGACGGGCAGCGCATGAGCGGGGCTTTTGCATTGGTCCCGGGCGTGGGAGTGGTATCCTGCGCATTGCAGGGTGGCCGCGGATGAACCAGCGGCTGCCGCGCATGAAACCTGAATGAGCATGCGGCCGTCCGTCACTGATTTCCGGATTCCCCTGATGGTTGCCGTGGCGTTGTGGTTTCCGGCGATGGCGGGGGCGTCGCATGCGTGGAGGTTTGGTGGATACTATGATTACGGCTGGTTTGTGCCGCCGGCCGCGATGTGGTTGATGGTGCGGCGCTGGCAGGATCCGATGGATGCGGTGCGGGCGATACCGTTCCACTGGACCGTGGTGGCGGTGAGCGTGCTGCTTCCCTGGTTTTTGATCCTGCGGGTGATGGGGCGGGTGGATCCGGCGTGGCGCCTGCCGGTGGTTCTGTGTGGATTGACGGCGGCTGTCGCCGGCCATCTGCTGTTGGCCGGCGCGCGCGGGTGGAGGCATTCGGCGGGATATCTGTGGATCACCCTGTTGTTATGTTCCGCATTGCCGTGGCCGAGTGCGGTGGAGAGCGGTTTGGTCCAGTGGCTGACCGGCCGGATTGTGGCGTTTGTGGCGGAGTGGTTCCAGTGGTTCGGGCGGCCGGTGGAGACGTTGGGCGACCGGCTGCGCCTCAACGAGGTGACGGTGGAGGTGACCGACGGCTGCAGTGGCGTCCGGTCTTTCCAGAGTTTTTTCATGGCGACATGGTTTTTCGCGGAGCTGCAGCGTTTGCGTGCGGGGCGGGCGTTGTTGCTGTTGGCGGCGGCATTCACGGCGGCTTTTGTGGTGAATGTCGTGCGGGTTTACGCGCTGGCATGGATCCGCTTCGAGCATGGGATGGAGGCGTTCGTGCGTGCGCACGACTGGCTCGGGTGGTGTGCGTTTCTGGCGGGCGCGTTGTTTTTCCATTTCATGTCCGGCGCGCTGGCTGGTGCCGGGCGGCGGGTTTTGATCAAACGCCGGATGAACAACGCAAGCTCCCGCTCCGGTCTTTCATGATCCGTGATTCCATTGCGCGCTGTCTCGACCGCTGGGCGGATCTGCCGGCGGTCATCCGCGTCCTCTTGCCCGTTCTTGTGGCGGGAGGGTTGGGTTTGTTTGCCGTGAAAGCCGGCTATGGGTGGTTCGGCCAATGGCGGCTAGAGCGGAATCTCGCCAGCGCGCGTAAGGCCGTGGGCGAAGTGCGCATGAAGGAGGCGCGCGACCGCTCGCTGAGTGCGCTGCGCAGCGGCGAGCGCGGGATCGAGGCGTTCCGGATTCTTGAGAAATCCACGGCGGCGCTCCGCGATCCACGTCATGCGGAAATCGCGCGGGTGATGATTTTCCATCCGGAGGGTGCCGATGAGGATCGCCTGACCGGTTTTCTGGGGCTGGTGGACAAGGCTCCGCTCGGTCTGGTGGGACGGATCTGGGCGGAATTGCCGGATGCGGACCGCACCGATCCCCGGTTTGCGGCGGCTTTCGCGCGGCGGCTGCTGGATGCCGGGCGAATGCGTGATGCGGCCGGGGTGCTCACATCGGTTCCCGAGCAGCGGCGGGACGGCGCGGTGCTCCGGGCCTTGGTCGCCGCCTTGATCGGAAGCGGCCGCCATGAGGGCATGGTGCCGGCCTGGACGATTCTGGCGGAGAGTTTTCCGGCCGGTGGTCCGGAGTCCGTTGCGTGGCTTGAGCTGCTGGAATCCATTCCTCCGACGAATCTGGCCGGTGGCCTTCTGGAGGAGTTGCGCGAGCGGCTGGAGAATGTGGACGGGGTGAGCCCCGGGCGCCGCGCGCTGATGGTGAGGCGGCTTGAATATGCCGGGAGTTTTGCGGAGCGCGCGGCCATTCTTGATCAAGCCGCGGCCGATTGGCGGGGCCGGGAGCCGCGTGAGTTCGCGCGATTTCTTCATGGTTTGGGCTTGCACCGTCAATTGCTGGCGGCGTTTCCCGATCCGGTAGCGGGGCAGGATTCCACGGTGTATCGATGGCTGCTGGACTCCGCTTGCCGGTCGGCTGACTGGGAGCGTCTGCGCGGATTGCTGGATGCGGGCGGCGGCGTTTTGTCCCGTGCGGAAACCGCCGGCTTGCGTGCGGTCCTCGCCGCCAAGACCGGCGGTGCCGCTGATGCCGCCTCCGCATGGTCGGACGCGATGCGCGAAACCAAGGCCAGGCCGGATTCCGGAACTGCGCTGATGCTGCACCAACTGGCCGTCCTGACGGACCTCCCCGAGCAGGCCAACCAGGCGTTGTTGGCCGCGGTCCGGACCGGCCGTGGCGCCCTGCCATTGTATGAGGATCTCAAACCGCTGCTCGATGCACTCGCCGCACAGGGCCAGGAGAAAACCCTGTTGGAAATTGTGGCGATTTACCTGCGGTATGAGCCGGGAAGCCCGTTGTTGCTCGCGCGGTATGCCTCCCTTGCCTGTCTGAACGATCTGGTGGAACCCGCGGTGGTGCTGCAGGCGCTTGAGCCGCTGGCGCGGGAGCTACCCGAGGAATTGCCTCTCCAGTGTGCGGTCGCCACGGCGTTTTTAATGGATTCAAAGCCGCAACAGGCCGCCGTGGTGTTGGACCGGCTCCGTGTGGATATCGCCACACTCCCGCCTTCCCAGCGGGTCGTCTTTCTGGTCAGCCGCGTGCGCAACGGGACTCTCGGCAGGGATCATCCCGAGGTGACGGGATTCCCATGGAAAACCCTGCTGCCATCCGAGCGCCGCGAATTCATCCGCTTGTTAAAGGATTGACGGGACCGCCGGCCGCATGCCGTGCGGTCGTCCGACTGAACTTTCCAAATTGTTTACCCCCGCGGGATGACAATACGATTGCGCCGCGCATGCGGGCGTTCCTTGCTGCCGCAGACTCCCTATGCAAAACGACAAAGTCCAAGCCACTCCGACCCTCGAGCCGTCCCAAACAAGCCAGGCCAAGCCATGGAACGTGAAGCGATATGAGGGAAACCCGATCATCACCGTGGATGACGTCAAACCGTCCCACCCCGGCTGGAAGGTCGAATACGTGATGAATGCCGGGTGCATCCGCGTGGGCGACGAGGTGCTGCTGCTGCTGCGCGTTGCGGAAACCCCGCTGCCCGATCCGGATCCCAACATTTTCCTCGCGCCTTACTACTGCGAGAAGGCCGGCAAGGTGTTGTTCCGCAAGCTTGAGAAAAACGATCCGCTCAATGACTTCGGCGACAGCCGGTTCGTGCTCCGCCATGACGAGCGGGGCAAGGAGGTGCTGCGCGTGCTCACCTCGATTTCCCACCTGCGTCTGGCGCGGAGCAAGGACGGCGTGAACTTCACCATCGAGGAAAAGCCGGCGCTTTACCCCTGCAACAAATACGAGGAGTTCGGCATCGAGGATCCGCGCATCACCTACATCGAGGAGGACGGCTATTATTATTTCAATTACAGCGCCTGCGCCAGCCTCGGCGTGACCACCAACCTCGCCCGCACGAAGGATTGGAAGAACTACGAGCGCCTCGGCTGCATTTTCACGCCGGACAACAAGGACGTCTGCATCTTCCCGCGCAAGATCAACGGCAGATACTACGCCATGAACCGCCCGGCCTCCGCCGAATACCGCCGTCGCGAAATCTGGATCTCCGAGTCGCAGGACCTCATCTCATGGGGCAAC
>JBIJBN010000116.1:0-6423 GCA_044345175.1 Luteolibacter sp. | reverse complement strand
CCACCCAGGGTGGATCCCAGTTCCTGCAGGTCAGGATCCGCCAGATTGCGGATGACGACCCATCTGAACAGGCGGTCGGATATTACATCTACCGCTGGGAAAGCTCCCAGGAATATCTCAACTCCATCGGCAACCCGGTGCTGAACCGCATCGGCGGATTGATCCCCCACTCGCCGGGACAGACGTTCATCACATTCAATGACAACGGTGCCGGGGCCCCCACCCTCGCCTCCCACAAGGACCGCTCGGTCTGGTATACCGTGCGTGCGGTCGGCGCCACCGCATGCTCGGGCGATGTCCTCAGCGGCCACAGCGCCCCGATGTCCGGCGTGCTCCGCGATTTCAAGGCACCCGACGGCCCCGCCGGATCCTTCCTGGTCTGCCGCCGGCTGCCGGTTGCGGCTTGGAAAATCCGCGATGAAAAGCCCGCGGCGGACAACAAACTGCCACCGGACTTCATCGGCCTCACCGTCGAGGTCCAGCGGTTCAGCTCCGCCATCGTCGCGGCCGACGTCGAAGTCACGCTCGCGCGAACCGCAGGTGGCAGCAGCACTCTCTGCAAACAACGGCTGACATACCGCAGCGGCAACAAGGTGCGGGTGAACCTGCCCTACCGCGAACCCGGCACGGACAACACGCCGATGACCATCAGCGTCCGCTCCATCACCGCGAATGGCCTCATCTCGGAGCCCGCCGTCAAAATTGTATCGGCCGTAAAACAAACACCCTATGCGGTGCATTACTTCACCGCAAACGTGGAAAGAAGCTGCGTCCAGATTGCATCCGCAACACCACCGGTGCATGAGTCATCCGAACCGGATGGCACGGTCAATCCAATCACAGGATCCATCACCTACCCGGCCGGCCAGGGCGTCAGGGAATGGCGCGTCTACCGCCGCGTCGGCTCCGACGGCGCGCTCTCGCTCATCGCCAAAGCCGAGGGCGACAGCATCCCGAATCCGGGCACATGGGTGGATGACGCACTGCCCGCGGAGAACGGCGTCAATGTGTGCTACTACGGACAGATCATCGATCAAAACGCCAACCCGAGCCCGCTCACCAACCTCGGCTGCGCAACCCTGGTCAATCCGGACCTCCCCACACCGATGCTGGCGGAGCCGGATATCATCGCCGAATCACCCGATGGCATCAAAATCAAGCTCGAGTGGTTCTGCGATCCGGTCGGCGTGGACCGCTTTGAAATCCTCTGCGCGGCCGACGGCGGCGGCATTCCCGAACTCACCGGACTCTCCGATGCGCTCGACACCTCCGCAACCACCGGCCTGCTGGCCGAGCGGCCGGACTTGGAATTCTATCCCTACCAGACGCCGCGCGTCGGCGGCGCCATCGGCAGCGGCCCGGGATTCGGCATGGAAATCACCGCCCCGTCAGACAAACCGCTGTTCTTCGCCATCCGCGCCTGCGGCCCGGGCGAATACCCACGCAGCCACGGATCCGCCAGCAATGTCGTCACCGCCCGCTGGGTCCCCACGGTCAGCGGGCCGCAACCGGTCATCCCATGGCCCGCCCGGCCGATGCCAGGGGAATTCGATCACCGCCGCGCCATCGAGTCCTACGCCGCGGGTGAAGGCCCGCTCTGGCCCACGGTCATGCCCACGGATTATGGATTTCCGACCGGCATCCTCATCGGGCTGACACGCCACACGATCCTTCGCACCAGCATCCGCGCCAGCACGCTGGTGGATACGAGGAGCACTCCGGACACATGGCTGTTCAAGGTGCGCGAATCATCCGGCGATGCGACCCAACTGGCAAACCTCATGCCGTTCATGGTCTACCGCTATCAGGTGGCCAGTTCGGCATTTCCAAGCGCGCGCGCCAATCTGGTCCAGTGCACGCCGCTCATCGACCGCATCTCGGGCATCTACGTGAAATCGGAAAAGGAAGAGGGCTATCAGGTCTATGATCCGTTCCTCCTGTTTGTCGGCAGTGCCCAAACCAACATCCGGGTGCCGTTCTCCGGCCCGTGGAATGACAACAAGCCCCCGGTGCTCGATTTCCCATACAGCACCACCAACCGCCCTGCATACCTCGAAAATTCCACTGGCCTGATCTTCGTGAAAGACACGCTGCCCGTCACAGTGGGCGCGAAATACCGCCACCTCATCGTCCAATTCGAGGAACGCGGGGAAATCAAACGCATCATCCCGCTGCAGCCGGTCCAACATTGATCCAGCACCCGCACGCCCATGAACACACGATTCCTCATCGCATCCGGCCTGCTCGCCGCATCCGCGCAGGCCGCGACGCCCGTGTCGAAACTCGCGGCCGAGTGGCTGGTGCCGCACTCGTCGGACCCGAATTCATTCAGCCTGGTGGACACCGCCACCGGAACCGTGCGCCCCGGCGCGATGAAGGCATCCGGCGCGGTTGGCTGGCGCACCCCGGTCGCCACCGGCGTGGCCAATGTCTCCGATGTCTCCGCCGCTGTCCCGGTCTCAAGCGGCGAGGCGGTGGCCGTCACCTCGGTGCAGGCGAACCGCGTGATGCTTGTGGAAACCGACACCCTCACCCCGCTGGCGCGGGTCATGCCCAACCTCGCTGGCATCGGCCCATCCGGACTGGCAGTCACTGTCACAGGCGGTGCGAAGGAATTGATGGTGCTTTCATCACAAAACGGCGCGGTCGCAGGCCATGCGGAAACACACTCAAACATGCCCACCACCGCCAACCTGAATGCGGCGACCGCCCATGCTTTCGCCTTCAACAGCCTGCAACCGCTCACCAATCCCTCATCGCCATCCACCATCTTCGGGTTCTACAGCGCGGAGACCGTCTCAGGCACCGCCACCGGTGTGCTCGCCCGCTCGGGAACCGTCGTCAATCGCTACAGCCAAACCAGTCACACAGGCACGTTCCGCTTCACCACCTCGCTCAGGTCGCAGGACGGCGCATCAAGCATCCCGCTCATCCTCGGCATCCGCCCGGGCTTCACCCAGGCGGCAATCATCAAGGTGAACACGCCGACATTTCCCTCCAGCTTCACCTCTACATCCGTCACGTTTCCCCGCGCGATCGGCGCCGTCGTGCCGCTCCTCAACGGCGGATACGGACCACTCACCGACGGGTTCATCGCAATCGCCGCGGATGGAACACGCGCGGACTGGTTTCGCATCAACTCGGCCGGCACGGCGCTGGTTTCCACCGCGCAGTCGTTCACACCCGCCGCGGGGCTCTCATTCACCGGCATGATCCCGCTGCCAGGCGTAGGCATGATCCATCTCGAAGGCGCGTCCGCCGCAGGCCCGAGCACCTCGTTCAAGTCGTTCCTTTGGAACGGAAGCAACTGGACCCTGGCAGATTCCGGCGCACTGCCGGGCATCGCCGCCACATCGCTGTCCCCTGCCAGCCTGCTGTTTTTCGATGGCGATCCATCGGCCAATGAGTCGGCCGCGCTCATCGGCATCCAGGCAGTGGCGGATTGGACACGCCCGCTGTCCTATCCCGCGCCATTTCCCGCGATCGTGAGGCGCGAGACATTCAGCTCGTCCGCCACCGGCCTTGCCATCACCGCCAATCACACAGTGAGTGCCCCGCCGGGTTCGAACTTCCTGATGACCAACCAGACCGAGGACGGCGTAAGCATCACCGCCTTGGGCACCGCCGGTGAGCTGCTTGCGCCCGCGCTGCTCATCGAGCCGCCCTCCGGCCCATGCGCCGGCAGCATCCAGGTGACCGCCCTCTATGATGACGAACGCCAGAAATTGCTGTGGCGGGATGCCATCGGCGGAGAGTGGACACCGTGGACCGGCCCGCTCGCCGTGAGCTACACGCGCCAGCTCCAGTTCGCACTCGAATCCATCGCCACCGGCACCATGGGGCCGATCGAATCACGCAACTACACATTCAGCTCCGCCAGTCTCGCGAATGCGGATTCCGATGGCGATGGTGTGCCGGACTACGTCGAGCAATACTACGGTCTCGATGCCTTCGGCGGGCCGGACCACGACGGTGACGGGTGGTCGGACCTCGATGAACTGCTCAACGGCAAGAATCCGGCCAGCGCGGCTTCAAGCCCCACCGCGGGGACATCCAGGAACATCGCCACCGGCGGCGGATTCCGCATCGCGGTCTCGGCGCGCAACCACGCGGCCACCGAAATCGCCGCCGGCGGTGAATTGTCCGCCCACACCACCGACGGTTCGCTGCTGGACCGAAAGGCAGTGGCAAATTTCCCGTCGCCGCTCCCCGATGGCGGCACCCGCGGCGCATTGCTGGCCAGCGACACCGCCGTCCCCGCGGACCAACTCGTCGCCCTCGCAACACCGCTCTATTTCAACATCACCACCGACTCCCGCAGCGGACGCGAATCGCGAGGGTTCATCAAATCACCGGATCCCGTGCCTTTCTCGCCAGCCTTCACCCCCGGCGGCGGCAACCTCGCCACCGATGCCACCGGTTGGGTCACCGCCGCCCAAGCAGCCGCCGCGGCGATGCCACTTGCCACAGCCCGCACCGTGCTCACTCCGGCCGATACCGCGGCGGCTGTGCTGATGGAGGACCTCGCGCACCGCGCCATCACGGCCGCCAGGCCGATATCCAGCCCGCCCCCCCCGCTCGACAGCTTCACGTTCTTCCCCGATCGCGCCAGCGACCGCACTCGCACACCACCCGCCGCAGGCGATGCGGACATGCTGCGCGCGGCGGGCTTCGACCTGCGGCGCGCGCTCGATCTGGCAACTGCCGCGCGCAGCATGATGTCGAATGCAGCCACCCAGATCTACTTGCGCCACGCCACCACCTCGGCAAGCACCCCGGGCATCGCCATGCCGCTCGATGCGCTGCGAGTCATCCTGCGCGGCGGCACCGCACCTGCGGGATATTCGGGCGCCGTGACCACCACCAACCTCAACAACGCCCGCAACGCCTACAACTTGGCAATCACCAACTTCTCCTCATCCTACCGCCCGTCCCAAACATGGACCGTGGAAATCATGGCCACCCCGCCGTCCACCGGGGCCTACCGCCGCACCAGCGACTCAAACCCGGTCATGCTGCTCGACCGCAACGGCGGACGCATCACCCTCGAACAAGGACTCGGCCTGCGGCCCGGCACCCGGTTCTCCGTCACCGGCTTCACCGATACTCCGGATGAAGGCGGCATGGACACGATGCAAGTAACTCTCGCCTCACTCAGCTTCGCTCCGGCGTCGTCCGACAATGACAGCGACGGCAACCTGCTCGATGATGAATGGGAACGATTCTTCTTCGGCTCCACCGCGCAGGACCCGTTCTCGGACCCCCACGGCGATGGCTACCTGCTGCTCCAGTATTTTCTCGACGGCATCGACCCGCGCAGCGGTGAATCACCCGCAGGCCCGCCTGTCGAGATCGGCCTGCACGCACCCGTCCTGCGCCCCGCATCCGGTAGCGGCACATCCTTCCACCTCGATTTCCTGTTCCCCGCCGTCTATCAAAACCAATTCAATTTCATCCTCGAGGCGTCATCCTCCCTCGCTCCCGGCAGCTTCACCCCGGTGGCCGGCGCCACCGTCACAAGCATCGGCGGCGACGAACTCCGCGCCGCCATTCCATCAAGCGCCGCCACCGCCCCCAGCACCTTCTACCGCATCGCCCTGCGCCTGCGCCAGGCACCCTGACGGCATACGGAACCCAAGACGCTCCGCAACCGTGGACAACGGCAACCGAGGCCGGGTTCCGGGCATGGAAATCCCACCTCACCTCGGGGCCTCACCTGCCGATCCTCCCTCTGTGGGATTTGAATCCCGCGGTTGCAAGTTCCCGGGGTGGCGCCTATGACACCGCCCATGGAACCGATCACATTCCAGCCACTTTACATGCAGCGCGTCTGGGGCGGACGCGAATTGGAGCGGGTTTACGGCCGCGTGCTGCCGGACGCCGCCCTGCCCTACGGCGAGTCATGGGAAATCGTGGACCGCGAGGACGCCCAGTCCGTCGTGGATTCCGGGCCGCTGGCAGGCAGCACCCTCCATCGGCTTTGGTCGGAGCGGCGGCCGCAGGTTTTCGGTGCGGGATGCGACGGACACCCGCGTTTTCCCATCCTGATCAAGGTGCTCGACGCTCGTGACGACCTCTCGATCCAGGTGCACCCGCCGGTCTCCCGCGCTGCGGAACTCGGCGGCGAGCCGAAAACCGAGATGTGGTTTATTGCGGACTGCGATCCGGGCGCGAAACTGCATGTCGGACTCAAGCACGGGGTCAGCCGCGCGGATTTTGAAAAAGCAATCGCGGACGGCACGGTGGCGGATTGCGTGCATTCCGTCACTCCACGGCCGGGCGACTCGATCTTCATCGCCTCCGGCCGCCTGCATGCCATCGGCGCGGGTTTCCTGATCTATGAAATCCAACAGAACTCGGACACCACCTACCGCGTGTTCGACTGGAACCGCATGGGGCTCGATGGCAAGCCGCGCGACCTTC
>JBIJBN010000115.1:0-6434 GCA_044345175.1 Luteolibacter sp. | reverse complement strand
AGCGAGGTGGAGGTCACCGTGGATGCCAAAAACCACGCTTCGATCCGCAGCGGCCCGTCGTTCTTCAAGATCATCGGCCTGGGCGAGGCGGAGTTCCCTCCCCTGCCGGATTTCAACGGAGCGAAGGAATTCAAGATCCCGCAGGCGTTGCTGCGCGACGGCCTGAAAAAAACCTCCTATGCCATCTCCACTGACGAGACACGCTACGTCCTCAACGGGATTTTCACCTCGTTCCGCGATGGCAAGATGACGCTGGTGGCCACCGACGGCCGCCGTCTCGCGATGGTTGACTCCGACCTCGAGTTCCCCGCATCCAACGAGACCGATGTCATCATCCCCGCCAAGGCGGTGCAGGAACTCCAACGCCTGCTCGGCGACTCCGGCGAGGTGGTGGTGAAACTCAGCGAAAGCCAGATCTCCTTCGCCATCGGCGACAGCCTGCTGTGCAGCAAGCTCATCGACGGCAACTACCCGAACTACCGCCAGGTCATCCCCGGCGACAGCAACGAGCGGGTCATCATCCCGCGCGAGGCGCTGCTCGAGACCGTGCGCCGTGTCTCGCTGCTGTCCTCGGAAAAATCCAACTCGGTGAAGCTGGTCTTCGGCGAGAACCGCATCGAGGTGACCGCCAACTCGCCGGATGTCGGCGAGGCCCAGGAATCCATGGATGTGATCTATCAGGGCCCGCAGATGCAGATCGCCTTCAATCCGGAGTTCCTGCAGGCCCCGCTGCGGGCCTTGGAAAACGAGAATGTCTATCTGGACCTGATCGACGAGATGAGCCCGGGCGTGCTGCGCATCGACGGACCGTTCCTGTATGTGCTGATGCCGATGCGCGTGACGAACTGAGGCGGGGCTCCGCCGGATTCAGGCGCCGCACCCGCGGATCGCCTCCACCATGCGCAGCGCCTCGATGTTCGGGCGCACGTCGTGCACGCGGTGCAACATCACGCCGCGGTCCCTAGCCATGGCGGTGATGGCGACGGTGGGCCATGCGCGTGCGGGCATCGCATCCTCACCGAGCATGTGCGCGATGAACGACTTCCGCGAGATCCCGAGCAGCAGCGGCACCTGCGGCGGCGCCAGTGAGTCGAGATGGCGCAACAAGGCGCGGTTGTGGCCGGTGTCCTTGCCAAAACCAATGCCCGGATCCATGCAGAGCGCGCCCGGGGCGATGCCTGCGGCAGCGAGCGCATCAAGCCGCTCAATGAAAAAATCCCTGACCTCGGCCACCACGTCGCGGTAATGCGGCGCGCGCTGCATCGTGCGAGGCACGCCGCGCATGTGCATCACCACCACGCCGCATCCCGCCGCGGCGCACAGGCCGGGCATGTCCGGATCCGCACGCAGGCCGCTCACATCATTGACGATGTCCGCACCGGCCTCGAGCGCCGCAGCGGCCACCCGGCTCTTCATGGTGTCGATCGAGATCAAACCGTCCCACTCCCCACGCAGCGCGCGTATCAC
Source organism: Luteolibacter sp. (assembly GCA_044345175.1). GTDB lineage: Bacteria > Verrucomicrobiota > Verrucomicrobiia > Verrucomicrobiales > Akkermansiaceae > Luteolibacter. Next base: position 4,967 of record JBIJBN010000115.1, on the reverse strand, counting down.
CGGGATGGTGCGGGCGATTTCCCCGGTGACGGAAACAGGCAGCGATCCCGGGCGGGTGGATTCCCCGCCCACATCGATGATGTCCGCACCGGCCGCGATCATCATGCGCGCGTGGTCGAGCGCCGCTTCGAGGCCCGCATGGCGGCCACCGTCGGAAAACGAATCCGGCGTCACATTGAGAATGCCCATCACCCGGGCGCGGCGGGTAAGATCGAGCGTGCCGCGTCGGGTTGTCCAGATCATCGGTGCGGGAACTGGCGGCTTGCAGCGGCCGCCGGGCATGACTAGCTTGCCCGCGATGACCGCCCTGGCAACCTGGAAATCGCGCGCGGCCGCCGCCCTGCTTCTGGCCGGCACGCTGGCATGCCCGGCGAGACAGGCATCGCCGGAATTCGACGCGGTGGACGGACCGAACGTCAGGGTGATGCGGCATCAGGACGGCTCCCGCACGTTTTTCACCCGCACTCCGGACAACCGCACGCTCACCAAGAAAAAGTTCTCCGCGAACGGGGTGCTGATGATCACCACGACCTACCGGATGGACAGCAACGGCAACCCGGTGGGCTGCCGCATCTCGGACGGCCAGGGCAACCTGCTCTTCAAGGTGAGCTACGGCTACCGCAAGTCCGATGGCCAGCTGGTGGAGGAGCGCATGTTCGACGCCAGGGTCGTGCGCCGCGATCCGAACACGGGAAAGGAGATGCCGGTGCAGCGGATTTGTTATGTCTATGACGCGCAGGGCAACCGCAGCGCGCCGATCGTTTTCAACCTGCTGCCCGGCAAGACCTTCGAGGAGGTGTTCGGTCTGAAGTCCTCCGCGCTGGAGACCAATCCATTCAACGACAGGCCGGACGCCGCCAATCCCAACGCACGGCCCGTCGGGCGCTGAAAATCCGGATCCCCGCTCCCTGCCGTGCCGCATCCCAAGACACTGCTGCCATTGCTGTTGGGCGGAGCCGTGGGCCTGGGCGGCATCCTGCAGGGCCTGCACTGGCGCGCCACCTCACCCGCCGCGGACATCGGTGAAATGGAGACCCGCCTGCGCATGGCCACCGAGGAAAACGACATGCTCAAGCGCGAGAACGAATCGCTGCGTTCACTTGCCCAGGGTGGCGGCGAGGTGGCCGTGCCGGGCGAGGCGGTCGAACGCATCGAACGGGAATTCGGCCTGCGTTTCCTCTCCAGCCCGGTGGTGCACCGCATTGCCGCGGAGGAGTTGCGCGACCGCGTGGCGGCCGCGATCGAAAGCCGTCTCGGACCAGCAGGCATCGATGACCGCCAGGAGGCATGGCGGTTGATCGGCTGGCTGGGACCGGATGACGACCTGCTCGCCCAGCTCACCGTGGTGCGCGCAACCGGTGCCCGCGGCTGGTTTGATGATGTCACCGGCGAAGCCTGGGTGACCGACCGCTACGATCCGGAGGCGATTCCGGACCAGGCCGCGCTGGTGCGCCTGCTGGCGCGCATTCTCCTGCACCAGCATTTCCCGCCGCCACCGTCGCACCCGGGCGACGATGCCGCACGCGCGCGGGAGGCGCTGCATCATGGTGCCGCCGCCGGTTCCGAAACGCGCTTTTACGCGCTCGGGGCGCGGAGCATCGGCTTCATGCCGATGGCGGCGAACCGTGAGGCGGAGCAATTGTTCAACAGCCTTCCGCCCTTCATCCAGGGGCTCACCACATTTCCGGTGGTCGAGGGCAAGGGCTTTGCGGACACCCTCTACGTGCAGGGCGCGGAGGTCATCCAGAACGCCCTGCGCAAGCCACCACAAACGACGCGCGCGATCCTGCTGCCCGCGCGCACGGCCGTGCCGCCCGCCATGGAGATGCCGGCCACGCCGGAGGAACCCTACCTCGCCGAGAGCGCCGGCCAGCTCGGCCTGCGCATGTGGCTCGAACCCATGGGCGACGTGGGTGCCGCCATGGAAACGGCATCGTGTTGGGAAAACGATCTCTATCAGCTGATCCCGGACGGTGAGGCATCCACCGCGGTGGTGTGGGACATCGAACTGGAGTCCGAAAAGGCCGCCGGGAGGCTCGAGGCGATGGCGCTCGATCGGGTGGCCGCGATGGCGGGCGCGGCTGCGGCGCCGGTTGCCGGCGAGATCGTGACCACTGCGGACAAGCGCAGGCTGCGGATCAGCCGCCCCTCACCCGTGCGTGTGCGCTTCCTCAACACCGCCACCGCGGAGCTGATGGCCGCTTACCGGTGATTTTCCGCAAACCATGATCGCCAAACGTGTCATCTTCGAAAGCCGCGTGCAGGGAGTCGGATTCCGCTACACGGTCAAGGACTTGGCCCGCGGCTTCGAGGTGCGCGGCCGGGTGAAAAACCTCGCGGACGGCAGCGTGGAACTGGAGGTGATGGGCGAGCCCGCCGAGGTGGACGCCTTCATCCGCGAGATCGCGGAGGAGTCACCGGTGGCACACCACATCGGAAACCATCGGGAGCAGATGATTCCGCTGCTGCGGGACTGCGTGGGCTTCCGGATCGAACGATGATCGGTGGATGGGCGGACACCGGTCCTGCGCGCGTCATGCCGCGCGCGCGGCGGGTCATCTCGATGCGGCCTGTTTGAGACGCTTCACCGCCTCATCCAGCCGGGCCCGGGTTTTGTCCAGTTCGGCATCGAGTGTGCGGATGCGTTCATCCCGCAATTTCACGGCGTCCTCCCAGGCGGCCACCTGTTCGCGGGCCCCCTCAAGTCCGGCCTGGATCTCCCCGACCATCCGGTCTTTTTCCGCCAGTTCGATGGCTGATGTTTCCGCGGATTCGCGGGTGGCCTCGATGGACTCCTTGAGCACGGCGATATCGCGCTCCAGCGCGGCCCGGTGTTGCGCATCCTGCTCGGCCTGTTGCCGGGCCGCGGACAGCCGCGACTCCAGATCGGAAACCGCGCCATCGAGCGTGCGCTCGCGCAACCACTGCGCGACCACCAGCCCGGTGAGAACCAGACAGCCGAGCAGGTTGAGAACGGGCAGGACTCGTGAATTCATTCACTCCTTGGTTTCAAAACCGACTTTCTCCACACCTGCCTCCCGCACGGCATTGAGCACTCCGAGCACCTGCTTGTGGCGCGCCTCCTCGTCGGCGGATATCAGGACGCGCGTTTCCTCGCTGGTGGCCGCGGTCCGCAGGCGGCCGGTGATTTCCGAGAGGGTGACGATTTTCCCCTCCCAGGTGGTCACGCCGTTGGCATCGATCGCGATCTGGAATGGCGGAGTCCTGCCATCGGGAACACCGGTGGAGGCCTCGGGCAGGTTGACCGGCACGCGCCGCAGGTGCGTCATGCTCAAACTCACCAGCATGAAGGCCGCCAGCAGGAAAAACATGATGTCGATCAACGGCACCACCTCGATCCGGGCCTCGTCGCCCTCGTCGTCGCCGCTGTGGGATGTGAGCTTTACGGGCATGTTGCGGGCAAAAATGGATCGGACCGATGGGATGGATCAGACGGATCCTGCTTTGTTTTTTCCGAAAGCGAATGTTTCCAGATCATGGCCGTGTTCCCGGGCGGACTTGGCCAGCAGCTCGGTGTGGTTGATCCAGCGCTCCAGCGAGCCACGCAGCATGGCGACGCGCTTGCGGAAGAAGTTGTAAGGAAGCAGGCACATAATGGCGATGCCGATGCCCGCGGCGGTGGCGATGAGCGCCTCGGCAATGCCACCGGAAACCTTGCTGGCCGCAAGCTGCTCGTCGCCAACAAACGAAAACGACCCCATGATGCCGACCACCGTGCCGAACAGGCCCAACAGGGGCGCGAGGGTGATGAGCGTGCTGATCACCCACATGCGCGCCTCGGATTTCTCGATCAGATGGGTGGCGTCGAGCTGCATCGCGGCAAGCATCGAGGTGCGGGCGTGGGTCATGCCCTCGGCGAGGTTCCTGAGATAGGGATCCGGAGTGTTTTGTGTGAGCTGCCGGACTTTGGCGAAATCCCCGGTGCCGAGTGCCTCGCGCGCCTCCGCCTGCGCGGCGGGCCTGAGCCGGGTCTTGAGCTGCAGCCACCAGACGGCGCGGTCGAGGATCACGCAGAGGGCCAGGAAAAAGGTGGCGACGATGGGCCACATGACCCAGCCGCCCTCGATGAAGGTTTCGACGACGATGTTGGCGAGCACGGGTTCTAACGGAGTTGGAAAACAATCGGGCGCTGCAATTTCATCACACCACCCGGCGGGAATTTCCAGCAGCGGACCGTGCGCACGGCCTCGTTGTTGAGCAGCGGCCAGCGCGAGGGCGACTTCGCATGGGCGGAGATGACACGCCCGGAGCTGTCCACGGTGAACTCGACGACCACCGTGCCGGTCTGCCCCTTGCGGCGGCACTCCGCGGGGTAAACGGGCGCGGGCATGCGGCCTGCCGCCAATCGCGAGGCATCCGACATGCCGGACGAGCGGCCGCTGCCGGCATGTCCGGTGGCGGCGGCACTGCGGCCGGTCCCGGCGTCTCTGGGTGAGCCGGATCCGGCGCGGGATGCGGCGCGTGGAGCCGCCGCGCGTGAGACATCGGCACTCTTGATGTTGGAATCAGTGGATTGTCTGGCTGCAGGCGGTGGCAGCGACGGGATTTCCGGCAGCGGGGCATGCTGCGCGAGAGGTTCCAGTTCCGGCGGCGCGGGCAGCGTTTCCACCGGGCTGTGCGCGCCGCCACCAGTGGAGGGCAAACCACCGCCATCGGCCGGCCCGCCATCACCGAGGGTGAAGTCATCCTCCAGCCAGACCGGTTCGAGGGCCGCGGCCGGCGCCGGTGGCGACGGTTCCCAATGCGGCGTGATCACCGCCACGGAGCCGAGCCCGGTGACGCTCAGCCAGGTGGCGAGCGTGCCGATGTTGAGGCCATGGATGAGGGATTGCATGATTCGTCTGCGGGCCGGCCGGGGCATCATGCCGCGGTCTTTTTGCTCTGGCAACCGGTGAGTTTCATTCTCAAAATTCGATTTCAACCCCGGCGAAGAGCATGCGGGGCGA
>JBIJBN010000114.1:0-6442 GCA_044345175.1 Luteolibacter sp. | reverse complement strand
GTTTCCCGGGCGTGCTTCCGACGGGCTGTTCTCCGGCCGTGCGGACGGCCGGGTTCTGATGACGGTAGGTTCGGCAGTGTCCGTATCAGCCGCGGGGCGGGTGTTTCTTCCGGAAATGTAGCCGCCGAGGGCACCAAGCAACAATGCCGACGCAGGCAGGATCCATGGGTTTTTCATGATTTTTCGTGGGCCTTTGGTTTTGTAACACCAAAACCCTGAAAAGGTCTTGCAGGGTTGTGAGGATAGCGGGTCATCGATCCCGCGCAAGCGGGATCGCATCGTGCGCCACATGGGCCTCATTCCGCCAGCCACCCAGATGCAACTCTCCGAGCGTGCGGTTGATTCCCGGGATCCAGAGTCCCTCGCGGGCGATCTGGCGGCCGTCGCGGGGGTGGCCGGGCGCCGGCAGGGCGCACTCCGAGAGGTGCATGCAGAACCATGCGCGCCAACGGCGGATCTCCGTGCGCGGCCCGCGCATGCGGCTGGCGAGGTGTTGAAAATGCCGGACCGGGTTGCCGAGGAATCCGCAATCCGAGTGCGCGCATTGTTGCATCATCCATGCCAGCGCCCGGTATGGCGGCGGGTGTGCCGCCAGCACGGGATCCGAATCCCCCAGATCCGCCAGCCATGCTTTGTTGAGCTGGAGGATGGCTTGGGCGGGCAGTCCCGATTTCCAGAGTGACTGCGCATAGCGCAATGCATCCAGATAGAATGCCGGTCCGCGGTCCGTGCCATGGCGGCGGGTGATCGTGTGATCATGGATTTCCCCGGCCGCAGGCAGCCATGGACATGGGGGATTATGGCCGCGAGTGCGGTTCATGCGGCGCATTTTCATCGTGGCGGGTCTGCATTCCAGAAAAACCACACCGGCCGATTTCGTGTGGGTGTCCGTCTCCGTGCTTGTTTCCCACCGCCTGTGGCCGGATGATCGCCGCACATGAGCCGTCTGACGGGAAAAGTGCTGGTCGCGCAGGGCGGGGGACCCACCCCGGTCATCAACCAAAGCATCGTGGGAGTGGCGCTGGAGGCCCGCAAGTTCAGCCAGGTCACGGCGGTTTACGGAGCGATCCACGGTGTCCGGGGCATTGTGGATGGGAACTTCGTGGATCTGTCCCGCGAGACCACACACAACCTCGAACAGGTGGCGAACACGCCGTCATCGGCCCTGTTGTCCACGCGGGACAAGCCCGACGAGGACTACTGCTCGAGGATGTTCACGATGATGCGGGCCCACGACATCCGCTATTTCTTCTACGTCGGCGGCAATGATTCATCGGACACCGTGCGCATCGTCAACGAACAGGCCCGGGCCGCGGACTACGAGCTGCGCGCCATCCATATCCCCAAGACCATCGACAACGACCTGATGGAAAACGACCACTGCCCCGGCTATGGCTCCGCCGCGCGGTTCGTGGTGCAGGCATTCACCGGGGTGAATCTGGACCTGAGAGCGCTCAAGGGAGTCTACATCGGGGTGGTGATGGGTCGTCATGCGGGTTTTCTAACCGCGGCCTCCGCGCTGGCCCGCAAGTATGTGGATGACGGCCCGCATCTCGTCTATCTGCCGGAGCGTGCCTTCAACGCGGAGCGGTTCCTCGCCGATGTGGAGCGCGTGTATTCCAAACACGGGCTTTGCACGATCGCTGTTTCAGAGGGCATTTCCGATGCCGGGGGTGTGCCGGTGGTTTCCAAACTGACGGGCGAGGAGCGCGACGCGCACGGAAACCTCCAACTCTCCGGCACCGGCGCGCTCGGGGACCTGCTCGGCGACACCATCAGGAAAAACCTCGGCATCAGGCGGGTGCGCTCGGACACCTTCGGCTACCTGCAGCGGAGCTTCATCGGCTGCCGCTCGGACCGCGATGCCCATGAAGCGCGCGAAGCCGGTGAAAAAGCCGTGCAATACGCGATGTGGGACAATGTGGATGGCTCGGTGGTGATCCGCCGCCCGGTGCCGGACTACAGTGTGGACTATGACCTGGTGCCGCTCGATCGTGTGGCCGGCAGGACACGCCACATGCCGGATGAGTTCATCAATGAGGAAGGCAACGGAGTGACCGCGGAGTTCATGCATTACTGCAGGCCGCTGCTCGGCTCCGACCTGCCGGAGTCGCACCGCCTGCGCGCGCCGGTTGTTCCGGGGATTCTGGATTCCTAACGGGGCATCAGAACTCCCACGAAACCGAGCCATAGGCAAATCGTCCAGCACCGGGGATGCGTTCACCGGTGCCGAGGTCGCCGCCTGACACGCGGTTCACGCCGCCGAGGTGGTCGGTGTAGCGTTTGTCCAGCAGGTTCTCCACGCCTGCCTCGATGCGGATTCCGGATTGAAAACTCCGCGCAAGGCGCAGGTTGAAAATGGCATGGCCCGGAGTGGACGTCTCGTCCTGGATGGTGGAGACGCGGCTTTGGGAACCGGCCCACATGCATTCGAGACGGGATTCCCATGCATCATGCCGGAAAGCCAGATCCACCATGCCGCGCAACGGGGCGATGCGATAAAGGTCGCCGCCGGTTTCCTTGTTGCGGCCGCGGACGTTGCTTAGCGTTCCGGCCAGATTCCACATCGGGTGCATCCGCCATTCCGCTTCAAGCTCCGCACCGTAAAGCTCCGCGCGGTCGATGTTCTGATACTGCAACACCGGTCTGCCGCCCGGGTCATTGCGCGCGATCGGCATGCCCTGGATGTAATCATTCACGCTCTGGTAGAACGGAGTGAGCCTGGCGCGCCATGAATCACCGGATTTCTCAAGACCGAGGCCGAGCTGGAATGAATTCTCCGGATCAAGATCGAGGTTGCCGAGGTAGGTGCGGCCGTCGGCCTGGCCAGCGCTGGCGTTGAGCGGCGTCCAGAGATAGCGCTCCACCAATGACGGCGCGCGGCTTTTGAATGCCGCGGCGAGTTCCACAGCGGTGTTGTCATCCGGTGCGAAGCGCAGTGCAGCGGCCGCGGCGGGCAGGATCCCTGTGAAGGACCGGTCGGAGGAGTTGAAGGAAGCCAGGTCCGCGTTGATTGCAGGGGCCGGCATGATGGTGTTCGCCACCTCATCCGCATCGCTCGTCACGACATCCCCGCGCAGGCCGACACGCGATGTCCATTGATCCGTGTGATTGTGCTCCCAATCAAGATACATGCCTGCGCGGCTGCGCCGGTTTTGCTCGAACGTGTCGCGAGTTTTGCCCGCAAACATGCCGGTTATGGCGATCTGCTCCGCATCGAATTCATTGCGGTGGAGATCGATTCCGGCGCGCAGTTTGTTTTCACCGAATGGCAGTGTGGCATCGGCACGCCAGCCGAAATCACGACTCGATGAGGGCGACTCCATCGCCATGCCTGATACCGGACGCAGCGTGTAGTTGTCCATCAGATGGTCGATCTCATGCACATACAAGCGGTTTTCCAACGTCCCCCATTCGAAGGTTTCCCGCTGGGTGAGCCCGGCACGCCAGGCGTCGTCCTTGACCATGTCCATCGGCAGTGCGGGCGTTCCGGTATCACGGGTGGCTGAAAATCCGGCATCCACCGCAAGGTGGCCGCGGGCCGTGCGCCAGGCGCCTGTCAGGTCGTGGCGTGTCATGTCGTAGCCGCTGGCCAGCACGCTGCCGCCGGGGTATCGCAAGTCGTCCGCAGTCGCTGCGCTGCCGCGGTATTGCACGCCGGCATCGCGGGTGGCCACGCCGAGCATGGTTCCAAGCTGAAATGCATCCTGACTGCCAAGATAAGTGGCGCGGAGATTGCCATTGGTCAGAATGGAGGATTCATCCGCGAAAACCGTGCTGGCGGATTTCACGGAGAGCGCGCCACCGATGAAGTCGCCACCCGCGCTGACCGGCGGAATCCCGGCAAAAAGCTCCACTGCATCGCCGCTTTCAGGTGCCGCATAGTGCAGCGGCGGATCCATGTGGTTCGGGCATGCCGGGGTGATGGTCATGCCGTCAATGCGCACTGCCACGCGGTCGCCGGAGAGCCCTCGCAGTTGCAGGATGCCGGTTTGCGGGCCGTTGCGAACGATGGCCGCGCCAGGAAGGTGGCGCATCATTTCCGCCGCATCCGGCGAGCGTGCGGCTTCGCTGGAAACGCTGCGTTCAATGGCACTCCATGGTGCGCTCAACGGCGAAGAGCGGACATACAAGGGATCCAGCGTGCGTGAAAAATCTTGCGCGCCGACTGTCAGAGTGAGGATGCCGCAAGCGATGGGCGCCAAGGTTTCGGAATTCGTGAGTTTCATCAATAGGATAGGGATGGTTGCGCGAGGATGCGCGGGTTGTTGCGCGAGGATGCGCGAAGGGTGGCGTTGTTACGGGGGTGTGGCCGAAGCAACGGACGCGGGCAATCACACCCGCGGCAAGCAACATCTCCATGCCAAACGGCATGGTGTGGTCAAACTACCGACTCAAGCCATCTCGGGCGGCGGCGGTCCGGGCGCGTCAGCGCCCCTACCGGTATTCCGGGCGGCGCATGCGAACCGTGGGACGGGGGTTTCATGTCCGGAGATCGACGGCATCTTCAGCAGTTCACTGGAGATCATTTCCGCCCAGACGAGACGCTGGCGTTGGGTTTGCGCCTGCTTGTCCGCAGGTTGCGGAGACTGTTCCTGCTTGCGGATTTCCGCGGCCTGCCTGCAAAGCCCGCACGGGTGTCGACCGTCGAAGGTCTCGATCACGCCGCGCATCAAGCCGCGCTCCAAGGTGTAGCTGCAGAGCATTTTCACCCATGCCACCTCCTGCACCAACATGGCCGGACCCTGCATCAGGAGGATCAGTCCGATGGCCGCAAGGCGGTGACGAATGGTGGAGGGTTGGAACATGTGCCGGACGCTCGGACACGAGCAGGGCTCCGGGAAACCGCGGCAGGCAGGAGACCGGGATTACTCGCCGAGTCCGAAGCGGACGAAGCGGGTGACGGTGAGGGTGTCGCCGAGTTCCTTGCCCTTGGCATCGAGCAGTTGGGTGATGGTCTGCTTGTCGTCCTTGACGAAGCCTTGTTCGAGGAAGCAGCTTTCCGCGAAGAACTTGTTGAGCTGGCCCTTGAGGATGTTCTCGATGATATTGGCCGGTTTGCCGCTTTCCGCGAGGCGGGCGCGGAAGATTTCGGTTTCGGTCTCCACCACGGAGGCCGGGATGTCGTTGCGGGACAGTCCCTTCGGCGCGCATGCGGCGATGTGCAGGGTGAGGTCCTTGACGAGTTCCCTGAATGAATCCGCATCCTTGGTGGCCGGTTTGGTGGTGCCGACCTCGATCAACACGCCCACCTTGCCGGGAGGGTGGATGTAGGCGGCGATCACACCGCCAGGCGCGGCATCGTAGCGGACGTATTTGCGGAATTGCAGGTTTTCGCCCACCTCGACCACCTTGGCCTTGACGCTGTCCTCAAGCGGGTGGCCGTCCACCACGACAGCGAGCGCTGCGGCATGATCCGCGGCCTGCGCGGCGGCCAGGGTGTCGGCAATCTGGCCGACGAAGGCCTGGAAGTTCTCGTTTTTGGAAACGAAGTCGGTCTCGCAATTCAACTCCAGCAGGATGCCGCTGGCCGCGCTGTCATTGACGCGGGCAGTGATGATGCCCTCGTTTGCGGCGCGGTCCGCCTTGGCACCGGCCTTGGCGATGCCGCGCTCGCGCAGCAGTTTGATGGCGGCTTCGAGGTCGCCGTTGGTTTCGGTGAGGACTTTCTTGCAGTCCATCATGCCGGCGTTGGTTTTGTCGCGGAGTTCCTTGACGATGGCGGCGGTGATCATGGGGAAAATGAAAGGTGGTGGTAGGGTGGGTGTGAAAAACAGGTGGCCGGCAGGCCCGCAAGCCACCCGGAGGGAGAATGCGGCTCAGTTCTTGCGTGCGGCGACCATCGCATCCACCAGGTTCTGGAGGATGATGCGGATCGAGCGGATGGCGTCGTCGTTGCCGGGGATCGGATACTGGACGTGGGCCGGATCGGCATTGGTGTCCACCAGCGCGATGATGGGGATGCCGAGGCGGCGGGCCTCGGCCACCGCGATGCTTTCACGGGCGGAGTCTACAATCACCATGGCATCGGGCTTGCCGGCCATGTCGCGCACGCCGCGCAGGTTGCGCAGGAGTTTCTCGCGCTCGCGGCCGAGGGCGGCGAGTTCCTTCTTGGACATCGATTTGAACTCCGGTTGTTTCTCGATGTTTTCGAGATACTTGAGGCGTTCGATCGACTTGCGCACGGTGGTGCTGTTGGTGAGCATGCCGCCGAGCCAGCGGTGGTTGACGTAGAACTGTCCGGTGGCCTCCGCCGCCTCGCGGATGGCGTCCTGGGCCTGGCGCTTGCATCCCACGAAGAGGACTTTTTTGCCTTTGCCGGCGAGGTCGCCGAGAAACTCCGCGGCCTTGTCGAGTTGCTGGATGGTTTTTTCCAGGTTGATGATGTGGATGCCGGCCTTGTCCTTCATGAGGAAGGGCTTCATGCGCGGGTTCCATTTCT
>JBIJBN010000113.1:0-6491 GCA_044345175.1 Luteolibacter sp. | reverse complement strand
AAGGCAACCATCGTCTCGGCATCCTTCTTGAGACGCGCCGCGATGTCCTCCACCGCTTCGGACCCACTCTCGAGCGGACGCAGCCCGAGCGCGGCACGCTCACGGTTGAGCTGTGCGCGCAATGCCGTGGCTTCCGCCTGAAGATCATTGAGCTCGCCCGATGCGAGCCCTCCGCTCCGGCCGCCGCGCACGGTGATGACGATCAACACTCCAAGCAGGGCGATGATCACAAAGGCAAGCGCCACGGCGGGCGGCATGGAGGATTTCGCGGGCGCGGCGGGCCGCGCTTCTTCCGCGGCCGCGGTGGTCTCCTGAGTGGGCTTGAATTCCTCCGTCATGGGCGGAGGTTGAGCGGCCGGAGCGGCGGGTGTCAATCACCGCGGGGCTAGCAGCCGCAGGAAGTCCTCCGGACGGTCAAACAGGTAATCCGGCGACTGGGCCTCCAGCGACGCCCGCGAGTTGAAGCCCCAGCTCACCGCAGCCACCGGGATCCCCGCCTTTTGCGAGGCCTTCACATCGCGCAACTCGTCGCCGATGTAGAGCATCTCCTCATGACGCAGCGAAAAGGTCTTGCGGATCGCCTTGAGGTGCTTGGCCTTGCCCGTGAGCTTGGTGGTGGATGAAATGAAGTCAAACGATCCGCGCATCCCGTGCGTTTGCAGGAACAGCTCCACATTGGCGGTGGCGTTCGATGTGAGGATGCCGATCCTGCCACAGTGCCTGCGCAGCTCGCCGATCACCTCCGGCATGCCTTCGATCATTTTCAACCGGGTGATGCTGGAACGCATCATGCCGGTGCCTCGCGACAGGAGCACCGGCACCCGCCGCTTCGGGATTTCAAGATGACTCAGCAACTCCTTGAGGGAAAGGTGCCGCAGGTGCTCCAGCTCGTGCTCCTCCACATGCCGGATGCCGTAGTCGGGTGCGATCTCGTTGAAAATCCGCCGGGTCTCCCCAAGCGTGTCCGCGATGGTGCCGTCAAAGTCGAATACCAGCGTCTGGTGGGTCATGGGTGTGAATGAAGCATGGATTTATCCCGCCGCCAATGAGAGGTTCGGATCAATGTCCTGGTCCAGCGGTGATCTCCAGCCGGAAAGGTGCCGCAGCAGCGCGGCGAAGCCGATCATCGCCGCGTTGTCGGTGCAGAGCGCCGGTTCTGCCGCGACAAGTTCCAGCCCGGCGTCCCCGCAGGCCCGGGACATCGCCGCGCGCAAAGCGAGATTGAGACTCACTCCGCCGGACACCGCCACTACGCCGCGTCCGGCCATCCGCGCGGCCCGCAGCGTTTTGGCAACCAGAATGTCGATCACCGCCTGCTGGAAGGACGCGGCAAGGTCGCGGGCCGGAATCGACTCCCCGCCATCCTGCAGCGTGTAAAGAACCGCGGTTTTGATTCCTGAGAACGAGAAATCCAGGTTGTCCTCATGCAGCATCGGGCGGGGGAAACCATGCGCCTGGGGATTTCCGCCGCGGGCGGCTTTCTCGATTTCCGGCCCGCCCGGATAGGGCAGCCCGAGCATCTTGCCCACCTTGTCGAACGCCTCGCCCGCCGCATCATCGCGCGTGCCACCCAGTTTTCTGTAACACCCGGCGCGCTCCACATCGAGCAGCAGCGTGTGGCCGCCCGAAACGATCAATGCCACATGCGGCGGAACCTCCGTGCGATCCATGAATGGCGAAAGCAGGTGCCCTTCAAGATGGTTGATGCCAAGAAACGGCCGGCCGAGGGCGCAGGCCATGGCCTTGGCCGCCGTGCTGCCGATCAACAACGAGGAGGCGAGCCCGGGCCCGCTCGTCGCCGCAAACGCATCCATCTGCCCGATCGTCACACCGGCACCGGTCATCGCCTGTTCCACCAGCCCGCGCAGGCGCAGCGAGTGGTTGCGGGATGCCAGCTCGGGCACCACCCCGCCATGCTCGCGGTGCAGCTCGATCTGCGAGAATACCTCCGACGAAAGAACCTCCGCGCGCACGCCCTTCTCCCCGCGCACGATCGCCACCGCGGTTTCATCACAGGACGACTCGATTGCAAGCAACAGCGCCACACCCGAGGACTAACCGGGCACGACTTGGAATCCGATGAAAAAATTCACGCATCCACCGCAGACGATGCATGCCCGCGGGTTTGGATGGACGCATCATCGGCCGCCGCATAATATGCGGCATGCGCTTCGGGAAATGGCACTGGATCATCGCCTTTTCCGCAGCCATCGCCGCAACCTTGGTGTTCATGGCGGCACCTCCCCGGCCGCACCGCACACCGTCACCCGCATCCGCCGCCAGCCGCACCACGGCCCCGCCCGCGCCGGTCATCATGCCGGAGGATGAGGCGCACGCCCAATACGCCGGATCAGCCAGCTGCAAGGAATGCCATGAGACCGCTTATGCCGGCTGGAAGGACTCCAATCACGGCCTCGCCGAGCGCGGATATCGCGCCGACATGGACGAGCGGGGGTTTTCGCCCGCTCAGAAGCTGGTTCACGGCAAGGATGTCTCGGAGGTTTTCCTCGATGCCGAGGGAGTCGCACGCATCCTCACGCGCGGGCTCGGCAACACGCGCCGCGCCTATCCGGTGGTGCGCGTGATCGGCAACAACCCGCTGCGCCAGTTCCTCGTCGCCGCACCCGGCGGCCGCCTCCAGACGTGCGATGTCAGCTACGACCCGCACAAAAACGAATGGTTCGATGTCTTCGGCGGGGAGGAACGCAACCCGGGCGACTGGGGCGCATGGACGGGACAGGGCATGAACTGGAATGCGATGTGCGCCGCCTGCCACAACACCCGGCTGCGGAAAAACTACGAACCGCGCACCAACAGCTACCATACAACCATGGCCGAGATGAGCGTGGGCTGCGAGGCCTGCCACGGACCGATGAAAAAACATGTGGAGTGGCAGAAAAACCCGCCGCCGGGATACTCGAGGGACGATCTTGATGGAAACAAACGGTCCGGCCTGGGCGACCCCACCGTCATCCGCCAGACACGCGACCAGATGCTCGACACCTGCGGTGCCTGCCATTCGCGCCGCGGCGAACTCACCGGCGACCTGATCCCCGGTGAATCCTACCACGATCATTTCTCACTGGTCGTCACGGATGAAACCGACACCTATCATCCGGACGGACAGGTGCGCGACGAGAATTACGCCTTCGCCTCGTTCCTCTCCAGCCGCATGCATCACTCCGGTGTGCGTTGCGGTGATTGTCACGAACCCCACTCGAACAAACGCCTCATCCCCGGCAACCTGCTCTGCATGCGCTGCCACGCCGGCGGCACCGAGCCCCCCGCCCCGGTGATCAATCCCGAAACCCACAGCCCTTGCAGCCCGGGAAGCACCGGAAGGGACTGCACCTCGTGCCACATGCCGGTCACCCACTACATGCAGCGCCACCCGCGCCATGACCACAGCTTCACCTCACCGGATCCGCTGCTCACCCAAGAGCTGGGCATTCCCAATGCCTGCAACCGCTGCCACAACGACAAAAGCACCGAATGGGCGGTCGAAAAGGCGGACGCGTTCTACGGCGGGCGGCTCAACCGTCCGGCGCGCGACCGGGCGCGGCTTGTCGCATCCGCCCGCCGTGGCGAACCGTCCGCCCGCGAGGGTCTCATCCGCATGCTCGCCACCGCGGATGTCCCCGCGTGGAAAGCCACCGCCTGCCACCTGCTCGAGCGCTGGGTGATGCACCCGGATGCCGCCAACGCCCTGCTCGACGCACTCAAGGACCCGAGCCCGCTGGTGCGCGAAGCCGCCGCCCGCTCGCTGATCCACCAGTCGCGCCAGGGCAACGAAACGATCCGCGCGGTGTTCAAAACGCTGCTGGAGGATCCGGTGCGCGCGGTGCGCATCGCCGCCGCATGGGCGCTCGTGGACCAGCTCGACTTGTCCGGCAAGGCTGGCCGCGAACTCACACACATGCTCGATATCAATTCCGACCAACCCACCGGACGCATGCAATTGAGCCAGTTCGCCTACCTGCGCGGCGACACCGCCGGCGCGGTCCGCCAGATCCGCAAGGCGATCGAGTGGGACCCGAACTCCCCGCCATTCCATCACGACCTCGCCATCCTCCTGAGCACCACCGGTGACATCACCGGCGCCATCGACGCATTGCAACAGGCCGTCCGCCTGGCACCGGAGGACGCGGAATACCACTACAAGCTCGCCCTCGCATGGAACGAGGCCGGACAACCGGAAAAAACCGCAAGCACACTCGAAACCGCCGTGAAACTCGACCCCGCCAACGGACGCGCATGGTACAACCTCGGTCTGGCATACCACCGCATGAACCGCCCGCAGGACGCCATCACCGCCCTGCTCCGCGGCGAACAGGCGGAGCCATCGGATCCGGCCATCCCGTATGCCCGCGCCACCATCCACGCGCGCATCGGCCAATACCCCGAAGCCTCGCAGGCCGCGGACCGGGCGATCCGGCTGCGCCCGGATTTCACCGAGGCCGTCCAGCTCCTCCGCACACTCCCGCCGTGATCCGCAGTTGCGCATGGCAATCGCGCGCCACGCGGAAAAAAATCCCGCCGCTTCACACTGCGAAGTGTTTTTTCGAAAATGCGATCTTCGCATCATGTCCGGCCGCGGGGTGCAGGGCATGCTCTTTGACAACCGGCTCCAACCGACGCAGCAACCCCACGCCATTCGCCATCTGGATCGCCAGGCCCGGCCGCGCATTCACCTCGATCATCAACGGACCGAGCGTCTCATCGATCATGATGTCCACCCCGAGATATCCGAGACCGGTCATCTCCTGGCAGGTGACCGCAATGTCCAGAATCCTGTCCCACTGCGGCAAACGGATGCCGATCAGATCCACCCCGAGATCCGGGTGGCGGCTCACCGGCCGGCCGTGATGCACCGCGCGGACGGTGGTGCCCGTGGCCATGTCGATACCAATGCCAAGCGCCCCCTGATGCAGATTCGCCCGGCCGTCCGACTCGCGCGTGGCGGCGCGCAGCATGGCCATCACGGGATATCCGTGCAGCATCACCACGCGGATGTCCGGTGCACCCTGATAGCTGATCGCGGTGAGCACAGCGGCCGGGCGCACCCGGTATTCCACCAACGCGCAGTCCCGCTGGCCCCCGAGGCTGAACAACCCCGCCAGAATGTTGGAAACATGGTGCCGGAGCTCATCCAGCGTGACTTCCGCGCCGCTCGGCTTGAGATAACGCCCCTTTTCGTCGCAACCGTCAATGACCAGCACGCCCTTGCCGCCGGATCCGCACGCCGGCTTGATCACGAATGCCCCGCGACCGGCCAGAAGTTTCCTGATGCCCGCGACGTCATGCGGAGTGCGCAGCACCGCGTAAGTCTCCGGCACCGACAAACCCTCGCCCGCGGCCAGCGCCTTGGTGCGCAGCTTGTCATCCACCAGACGATAGAGCCGCCGCGGGTTGTTCGGCAGCAGGAAACGCGCGTTGCGCATGTTGATGCCCACCACCCCACGCGCGCGCAACTCGCGCGGTGTGAGCATCCAGCGGTGCCACCAGCGCCCCGCCCCGGCCACCGCGGCGGATGCCGTCTCGTCAGCGGTCTCAGGCATCGGCGAATGTCTTGAATCGGAACAACTCGGAAAGCCGGTAGCCAGTGTAGCGGCCGATCATCAGGATCCCGGCCAGCAGCACCAGCAACAGCTCGGGAAAATAAAACGCCCAATACTGGATCTGCCCGATCTTCATGAACAGGAATGCCAGCACCGCCACCACCATCGACCCGCCCACCTGGATGAGCGCGCTGTGCCTGCCTTCCTCTTCCCAGATGATGGACATCCGCTCGATGGTCCAGGCGATGATGATCATCGGAAACAGGGTGATCTGCACCCCCCCGCTCATTCCGAAACGATAACTCAACACACTCATCATCATCATCAGCAGGGTGACGATGACGACGCAGGCGGCAACCCGCGGCACCACCAGCAGGTTCAGGCGGGAAAGCAGGAACCGGAACCACAGCCCGGCGGCGATCAACACCGCAAACATGATCAACCCGCGGGCAAGCGGGATTTCAAGCAAGGCAAGCGCGATGAGCACCGGCATGAACGTGCCCAACGTCGGGACACCCGCGAGGTTGCGCAGCAGGACAACCACAAAGGCTCCCAGCGGAATGAGCACGATGTAGCGGAAAACCGCGCGCTCGGACAAGGGCAGCCCGAGGATTGTGGAAACGAGAAACGGCGAATCGCGCAGATCGGTCAGACTGGCGAGCGGAATGCGCTCCTTGGCCACCGTGAAGGTGACGCGGGACCCCTCACCCCCGGTCACATCCAGCAAGGGCCCGCCACCACGGTGCCATACGAACATCGTGCGCCCGTCCAACACCGCGCCCGGATCCTGCGGGTCCCGCACCTTCCAGGCGGCACCGTCATGATACTCCACCAGCGGAACCGGCGCACGGCTGCCGCCGTCTTCCTCGAGCCTCACGCCATAGGCCATGCGCGCCGGCACGCCGGCAAGCTCCAGCAGGTCGATGCCCATCC
>JBIJBN010000112.1:0-6511 GCA_044345175.1 Luteolibacter sp. | reverse complement strand
CTTGCCATCCCATTCCGCGAGGATGCCGGAGGGGGTGGTGGGGTCCACTTTTGCCTGCGGGCCCTGCTCGCCGTTGTTGGAATACACATAGACGCCCTGGCCGGAGTAGAACCCCTTGCCGTGGTAGCCGGGCAGGTGGGCCTTGTGCGGGTTGTCTTTCTTCTGCTGGTCCGACCAGAGTTCGGTCACGGCCAGGGTGTGGACGTCCACTTCATAAAAGCCCTCTTCCATGGTGGCGTAGAGGATTTTTCCGGCGGGGTCGGTGACGGAGCGGGCGCAGCCGGTGTGGCGGCCGAACATTTCCGAGTAGGGGATGGTGCGGACCTCGCCATTGCTGCGGATGGCATGCGGGCCGATGAAAAGCTGGTCGGACTCCTTGTGGATCATGCGGTTGGCCGGGGTGCCGCCGATTGATTCCGGGCGGATGATTTGCCGCAGGTCCGGGGTGATTTCGTAGAGTTTGTCGCTGGAGCCGGTGGGCATGTGCGGGGCGTAGGTGACAAGCCACAAGCGATCCGCCCATGGGACCACCGCGCCGATTCCGCATTCCTGTTCGCTGTTGAAAACCGCCAGTGACGGGTAGATGCCGGAAAGCCGGACGGGCTCGGCGGTTGCGGTTGCGGTGGCGAGGATGGTCGGGATGAGGAATCTGCGCATGGCTGGGGCTTGGTGGATACATGGAGGGAAACGCGACTCGCAAGCCGAATCTTACACTCCGCTTGGAGATGCCGTCCGCGGGATTCTCCCGGCGGATGCACGGGGGAGATTTTTCACAATCCGCTTGAGACTCGGGAAAGGGCGGGCAAGAGTGCGGCAGATCCGCCGCCGACATGGTCAGCCCGTCCTCCAACAGCCTGCACACCGCCTACGATTCCAAGATCGAGGGGAATGTGATCGTCACCCGCGTGGACGCCGCCATCAACTGGATGCGCAAGAACTCGCTGTGGCCGATGCCGATGGGCCTGGCCTGCTGTGCGATCGAGTTGATGGCCACGGCATCGAGCCGTTTCGACATTTCGCGCTTCGGCATGGAGGTGATGCGGTTTTCGCCGCGGCAGGCGGACGTGTTGATCGTTTCCGGCACGGTGACTTACAAAATGGCGCTGGCGGTGAAGCGCATCTGGGACCAGATGCCGGAGCCGAAATGGTGTGTCGCGATGGGTGCCTGCGCGTCCAGCGGCGGCATGTATCGCAGCTATGCGGTGCTGCAGGGGATCGACCGCCTGATACCGGTGGATGTTTACATATCCGGATGTCCGCCGCGTCCCGAGGCATTGATCGAGGGGTTGATGCAATTGCAGAGGAAAATCGAGGGCGAGGAGTCCACGATGGCCCAGAAGAAGGTGTTTTTCGAGGAGCACGCCTGATTTTTTCCCAGCCATGGCAGCAGCAGACGATGTGATGCAACTCAGCGACCGGTTTGGAGCCGGGGTTTTGGAGACCGTGGAATTCCGCGGCGAGCACACGTTGCGTGTCGGGCCCGGAGTGTTGCATCAGGTGCTCAAGACCTGCCGCGACTCGCTCGGCTATGCGATGTTGATCGATGTTTCGAGTCTTGATCACTTTGGCGAGGATCCGCGGTTTGAGGTCGTTTATGAACTGGCCACGGTGGATGACTCCAAGCATCTGCGGGTGAAGGCCAAGGTGGGGGAGGATGAGGGCGTGCCATCGGCGACCGACATCTGGCCGGGTGCGGACTGGCATGAGCGCGAGGTGTTCGACATGATGGGCATCCGGTTTGACGGTCATCCGGGGCTCAAGCGCATCCTGATGTGGGAGGGTTATCCGTTTTACCCGCTGCGCAAGGATTTCCCGCTGGCTGGAAGGCCGACGGAAATGCCGGATCTTCCGCCCACGGGGGTGGCGCCGATGGAGGGCGGGCCGTTTGTCACCTGTGCGGGTGGCGAGGACACGGTGCGTCGCGAACCACGGGCGCGGGTGGTGGAGCCCGGGGTTTCCAATCCCTAACAGCCGCAAGGCATCCCATGCGATTCTCCGGTGCGGGGCAATCGGGCGCTGGCCGCCAACAGCGCGCGGTGTTGTGTGCGCCCGCCACTTGTTGCTGGGTGCTGGCGCTTGCAGCAATTCACCTTTGGCTTTCCGTGGCAGCCGGTCCGGACGGGATGCGTTGGTGGTATGAAAACCTCGGTCTCAGCCGGGAGGGAACGCCGGCTGGGATGATCCTGCGGGTGTTCACATACGCGCTCTTGCATGGCGGTTGGTGGCACGTCGCGCTCAACGTGCTGTTTTTATGGTTTGTGGGCTCGCGCATCGAGCATGTGGCCGGGGCCCGGGTGATGACGCGCTGCGTTTTTCTCGGGATCGTTGCGGGCGGATGCGGACACCTGCTGCTCGGATCAGGCCTGCTGGTGGGTGTTTCCGGCGGGTGTTTCGCGCTCTTGCTGATGCATGTCACGCTGTCACCGGATTCACGCATGATGCCGTTACCGGTTTCGGGCCGCAGCTTGGGCACCGGCTTGTTGTTGGCGGCGTTGTTGCTGGCCTTGGCCAATCCGGAGCTTGGGATACCGGGATTTCGCTCGGCGGGCCGTGCATTGGCGGATCACGGCATGGGTTCCTGGTTTGAGATCGGCCATGCCTGCCATTTGGGTGGTGGTCTGGCAGGGTGGTTGTATGGCCGCTGGATGCTGCGACCACGGGTCAGCCTCGAGGGGCTCCGGCGTCAGCGCGCGAAGCGGGAACTCCGCTGACGGCTGAAAGACGGTGCTTGGTTAACCCTCGCCCAGGCTGCGCAGGCCGCCGTCATCCGGCGCGGGTGGCGGCTCTGGCGCGGGTGCGGGTGCGGGTGCGGGTGGCGGCTCCGGTGCGGGTGCGGGCATTGGCATGGGTTCGGGCGCCGGCATCGGTTCGGGTGCGGAGATAGGCTCGGGTGCGGGTTGTGGTGCTTGGGTGATCGGTTCCGGCATGGGTTCCGGTGCTTGGGGGCTATTGAAGGGACCATTGTGCGGGCCGGAATCCGGATTTGGCCCTGGACTGGATACAGCAGGCTGGTCTGGTGCGGGGCGCTGGAACAAGGAGGGGAAGCCGAAGCCGTTTCCTTGTGGCTCCGAGCCAGTATGTCCGGGCGTTCCTTCGCCACTGTGCGGGTGCCGCGAATCAGGTGAGTGCGCCGGATGTCCCGGCTCCGGCTGATGCCTTACGTGTCTGGCCCAGCTGTGGCCGGAGCTGCGGTATGCCGCCTCGCGGTTGTGGTAATTCACCACGGTCACGTTGCGTATGGTGCGTGGAGGCGGGCAGTAGCTGCGTCCCGGACGCCAGCCGTGCGGATGTGGCACTCCGTAGAGCCGTGGCGGCCGGTAGCCGATCGGGTAGTATCCGCATAGATGGGGGTCGTAATAGCGGCGGCTGCGGTAATCAAAGTAGCAGTAGGTGTGCGGGTCGTAAGCCCAATACGGGTCGGCCGTGCGGATGAACAACGAGGTGGAGAAGGAGCGGCTGCCATAGCCGTGGCCGTAGCCGTAGCTGGATGATGAACCCGAATACGAGCCCGAAGAGCTGTAATACGGGTCATACGTGCATGAGGCGGAGACCAGTGAAAAGACGATGCCGGCCGACACCGACAGCGGGAGCAGGGGTTTTCTCATGCGGCTATGACAGCGTGTCCCCGGATCTTATTCGAGGGTTTTTTCGGGCTGGCGGCGGTGAGTCCGCGTGTTGACATGGGGCGGGAATCCCATTTGGATCCACCCCTCCCACTCATGGCGGAACAAATGACACCCATCCTTGTCACTGGCGGTGCAGGCTACATCGGATCCCACACGGTCCGGCTCCTCGCGGGCCAGGGCCGCAAGATCGTGGTTTTGGACAATCTGGTGTTCGGGCACGAGGCGGCGATTGTCGATCCCGGGGTGGAGCTGGTGGTGGGTGATGTGGGGGACCAGCCGCTGGTGCGGGCCCTCTTTGAAAAGCACCGCTTCGGGGCGGTCATCCATTTCGCCGCCTACGCCTACGTCGGCGAATCCGTCACCGATCCACTCAAATACTACCAAAACAACACCGCGGAGCCGGTCAAACTGCTGCAGGTGATGCAGGAGTTCGGTTGCAAGGTTTTTGTGTTCTCCTCCACCTGTGCCACCTACGGAGTGCCTGACCAACTGCCGATCACCGAGGCCAACAGCCAGAATCCGATCAATCCCTATGGTCGCAGCAAGCTGATGGTCGAGTGGATCCTGGCCGATTGCGACCGGGCGTGGGGCCTGCGCAGCGCGTGTTTGCGGTATTTCAATGCCAGCGGCTGCTCGCCGGACGGGAAAACCGGCGAGGACCACAACCCGGAAACCCACCTGATTCCGCGCGTGATGATGGCCGTCACCGGGGAGATCGAGTATCTGGAGGTTTTCGGCACCGACTACGACACGCCTGACGGCACCTGCATCCGGGATTACATCCACGTTGAGGATCTGGCTGATGCGCATGCCCGCGCACTTGACCATCTTGCTGCGGGCGGGCAGTCCATCCGCTGCAATCTGGGCACCGGGGTGGGGGTGTCGGTGAAGGAAATCATCGCCGCGGTGGAAGAGGTTTCCGGCAAGACTGTGCCGGTAAGATACGGTCCCCGCCGCGCGGGCGATCCGGATTCGCTGGTGGCGGATCCATCGCTTGCCAGGGAGACGATCGGCTGGGAAGCCAGGCGCAGGGACATCCGGGAAATGGTGCGGCCCGCATGGCTCTGGATGAACGGCCCGGGACGGGGGAGATACCCGGAAAACACCCGGTCAAAGTAGTTGCGTTGTATGGACATTTCCCCTTGCGGATTGTATCAGGGCGGCCCATTTTCAGGCAAGTCGCTTCCGAAATCCATGGATCCCACACGGTCGAACCCGAGGCCGGCAAACGTCCGCAGCGCCTTCACGCTGGTCGAGTTGCTTGTCGTCATTGCCATCATTTCCGTATTGATGACTGCTGGATCCATCGGTCTGAGCGGTTTGGGCGGGAAGGGAGTGACGAGCGGCGTCGCCACCTCCGAGTCGTTGTTTGACGAAGCCAGATCCATCGCCGTCGGGAAAAACCTCCGGACCTGTGTGCTGGTGGCCAAGAAGCTCACCAACAATTCCGCCGACGACCTGCGGCGCATCGTGCTGGCCACCGAGCCTGTGGATGCCAATGGCAAGCCCACCACCGCCGTGGGAGCGCAGCCCGCATGGGTGCTTTCCACCCGTGGCGCCCTGTTGCCCGAGCAAACCTTCTTCAGCGCCAAGTTCAGCAAAAAGAACCACACAAGCGGCGGGACACTGGACACAGTGACACTCGGCAACTCCGTGAAGCAGAGCTACCGCGGCGATTACTTCATTTACGAATTCAACTCCCAGGGGATCTCCGCGGTGCCGGGTTCGAGTTTTGTGATTGGCAGCGGCACCCGCCGGCTCAGCGGGCCCGGTGACACCCAGCCGCCGCGGGTCACCGGCGGTGGCACTCGTGATTTCGGCGGTTTCGTCATCTGGCGCAACGGCAGCACCTCGGTCTTCCGCAACCCGGATCAAATCGGCGTTGGCAACCTCAATGCGGGCGACACCTTCTGAGCCATGAATCCGCGACCCACATCCCGCAAAGGGGCTTTCTCTCTGATAGAAACGGTCATCGCCATCGGCGTGCTTGCCGTGCTCCTCACCGGATTCCTGCTGGTTTTCACTCCCGCCGCGGCGGGCATCCGCAAATCCATCAGCGTGCAGGAGGCGGATCGCCTCACAAGCACCCTTGAGCGGGAGTTGGTGACCCCGCGCGCGTCCGATCCCACGCCCGGCTTCAACAAGGCCTTCGAATGGCTGGGGGATTGCGACGAGGCCGCCAGCGCGCTGTTGGTCTATCAATACCGCGGCAGTCTCGACAGCACCCGCACCGACGGCACACCCGAGCCCGTGTCCGATGTTTCAAGCAACCGCGCGGGTGCCGACTATCATGTGGTCCCGATGGTCCGCCGCAGGAGCGATCCGCTGTTCATGCGTGACATCGAGGCGCTTGAGGGCGGCGTGTATCTGGTGAAGTGCGTCCAGTTGGTTTACAACAATGGTGAACTTGTGGCCGGCACACCGGGTGTGATTTCAAATCCCAAGACCGGCGGCGCCGGTGTTGGTTCGGCGGATGACTATCCCGATGCCGTGATCGCGTTCGCCGCGGAGTTCCACATCCTGCCCGGCCGCACTCCCGGTTATTTCGACAGCGCGTTTGCGAACACGTTCGCGAGTGTGAAAAACCCCGTCTTCACCCGCAATCTTGCGGTGCGCCGCTGATTCATCCCGCCGACCTGCCCATGAAATCCCCTAGGGTCCATCGATCAAGCCATGGTTTCACACTGCTGGAACTGCTGGTCGCCATGGTGATCACCACCATCATTGTTTCGGTGCTGGTTTCGGTGACCTCCATCGCCACCGACACCTGGAACCGCAGCCGCTCCGAGTTACGGGCCGCCCGCCAGGCCAAGGCGATGGTGGACAGCGTGGCCCGCGATCTCGAGGCGCTGGTGGTGCGGAGCGGAAACGAAAATGAATGGTTG
>JBIJBN010000111.1:0-6514 GCA_044345175.1 Luteolibacter sp. | reverse complement strand
AGCCGGCCGGCGGAACCCCTTGATGTGCCCGGCCCGGCGCTGGATCCACATTCCGGAATGCCGCCGCACGGGTGCCCGCCTGGTTTTTTGTCCCGCTGGCTCGGCGGCTGGCTGCGCGGCTCAGGGGGCTTTCCGCAAGTCGATCCGGCCATCATTGGCCTGCTTCGCTCCCGGCGTGCTGCGGCCCCGGGCGATCTGTTCTTCCAGCCGTTGGGTCAGGCGCGCAACCACTTCCGGGTATTCCGCCTGCAGGTTGCGGGTCTCACCCTCATCCGTGGACATGCCATAAAGCTGCGTGCCGGCCAGGCCTTGCTTGACGGCCTCGGCATCCGTCGGCCGGGACCATCCGCCGCTGCCGGCGCACAGCACGAGTTTCCATTTGCCCTGCCGGATCGCAAAGTCCCCGGAGACACTGTGATGCACCACGGACTCGCGCACCGCTTCCCCGCCACCTTTGAGCAGCGGCAGGATGCTCACACGGTTCTCTCCCGCATCCGCCGGCAACTCCGCCCCCACCAACCCGGCGCAGGTTGCCAACAGATCCGTCAGGCACACCACATGATCATTGCGCCCGCCCGGCCGGATTACCCGCGGCCAACTCGCCAACAACGGTACCCGGTGCCCGCCTTCTCCAAGGCTGCCATCAACTGACCAACCGACCAGTCGGTTTGCATTAAAAAATCGGCGTAGGATCCGAGTCCGCTGCGTCCTTTCCACTTGGTGCTGGGGACGATGGGGGTGTGTGGGTCTGGGTGAAAACCATGCCTGAGGCGGCGAGTTGGTCGAGATGCGGGGTGGGGATTTTCCCGCGTTGTGGGTTGAGGGCTTGGATGTCGCCGTAGCCGAGGTCATCGGCGAGGATGCAGATGATGTTGGGTGGATTGGCCGCGGTGCCTGGCTGTATGAGCAGGGCGGTCAGGGCTGCAGGAATGAGGCGGGTGGGCCTCATGGGGTGTTGCGGGGTTGTTGCCACGGGACGTTGCCGCCGCGCTGGATCTGGTGTTGGAGGGCGGCGGTGAGTTCCTGCAGGACATCCTTGCGGGTGGATGCGAGGTTGGTGGTTTCGCGCGGATCCTCCCTGAGGTTGTAAAGTTCGAGCGGGCCGAACGGGTGGTTCTGCATGAGTTTCCAGTCGCCGCGGATGATCGCCTCGTAGCTCTTTCCGGCGTGGGCTCCGCCCTCGCGCCGGACGAAATAGAGGTCGCGGGTTTCGGTGATGGTTCCGCCGTTGAGGATTGGGGTGAGGCTGACCGCGTCGATATCGGGCGCGGGGGTGCCGCCTGCGAGTTCGATGAAGGTGGGGAAGAGGTCGAAGACCAGGCCGGCGTAATCGCTGCGGGAGGCGGCCTTGATGGTGGCGGGCCAGCGGGCGAGGAAGGGGACGCGCAGGCCGCCGTCGTAGTGGTCCTGTTTGCCGCCGCGCCATGGGTCGTTGTTTTGCGCGTGTGGGAGCGAGCCGCCGTTGTCGGAGCTGAAGACGACCAGGGTGTTTTGCGCGAGGCCGGTTTGATCCAGAGCGGCGAGCACTTGGCCGATGCCATGGTCGAGGTGCTCGACAAAGGCCACATTGCGGGCGCGTTTGTCATCGAGTCCGGGCGCGCGGGCCTTGACCCGGGCCAGCCATTCGTCGGGCGGTTCGATCGGGAAATGCGGTGCGTTGTAAGCCAGGTAGAGGAAGAACGGCTGATCCCCGGATCCGGCGCGCTGGCGCAGATAGGCGGCGGCCCATGTGGAAAACAGGTCGGTGGCGTGCCCATGTGGCCGGATTTCCCCGTCGTTGAGGCGCATGAAGTTGATGCCATCGCGCAGGTGCGTGGTGTAGCTGTCCATCATGTCGCCGATGAAGCCGTGGAACAGGTCGAAGCCCCGTTCGTTGGGTGTGTTTGGCGATGCGAGGCCGAGGTGCCATTTGCCGATGAGCGCGGTGTGGTAGCCGGCGGTTTTCAGCGCGTCCGCGAGTGTCGGCACGCCGGGGGTGAGGAAGCCCCATGAGTTTTCCGGCTGGCTGCGGATCACGCCGGGCACTCCGGCCCGGTCGGGGTGGCGGCCGGTCAGCAGCGCGGCGCGTGTGGGCGAGCAGACGGTGCTGTTGGCCCGCATCGTGGTGAAGGTGATTCCCTCCTTGCCGAGGCGGTCGATATGGGGCGTGCGCACATCGGTGGCACCGTATGCGGAGACATCGCCATACCCTTGGTCGTCGGTGAGGATGCAGATGAAATTCGGGCGCTGGGGTGCGGCAGCGGCGGCCCATGCCATGCAGCAACCGATGCAAAGCGCGGCGAGCAGTCTGCCCGTGCGGCGTGTCGGCGGATCTGGCATGGGCTGGATGCTGGAGGGTGCGGCTGTGGGCCTGCCGCGGTTGTGGCCGTCAATCCACCGGTGTGAGGATCACTGAGGAGGCGCGGATGCCTTTGCCCTCGGGGCCGGTGGGCCCGAGGCGCAGTTGGTGTTTGCCGGCCTCCGGCAGCTCGAACATGCCGATGCGGTAGGTGCGGAAGCGCGGCAGCGGCACGCCGCTCTGGGCGCGCTTGGGGCGCTCGCCGGTATCGATCAGCGGAAAGGTGACGGTCTCGCCGTTGAGGGTCATGCTCCACTCCGAGTAGTCGGACTCCATCGGGCAGGTGTATTCGAGCTCGAGATAGAATGTTCCGGGTTCGAGCGTGCGGAACTCCCAGGTGGCGGAATCCTCCGGGCCATCCCATCCCTCGACGCACTCGGCGTGTTTCCAATCGCCGTATTTTTCCATCCAGCGCACTTTGGTGTGGCTGCATCCCTCGAGTTTGGCGACCGGTGCATCCAGTGTCTGGCGGTATCCATTGAGGATGTATGGATCCCGGCTTGCCACGGGCGGGCCATCGAGTTCGAGCCGGACCACGGGGATGAGGGTATCCGGGCGTTTGGCGGGCAGCGTGATGAGCAGGCTGTCCGGCGCGGTTTTCACGGTGAGTTCGCCGCCACCGGTCAGCTGTGCGCTCTTGGCCGCGGTTTTGAGTCCCGGGACCTCCAGCACGCCATCCTCCGGCCATTGGAAGACATGCAGGAAAAGCGTGTTGCCGCGCGCGGTGCATTCGCCCCATGCGAGCGGGCCGAAGGGTGTGGGATCGGCACCATGGATCGCCTCCTCGTGGGCCTGCACCCATGAGCCGACCTCGCGAAGCATGCGCACGGAAGGCTCGGGGATGCGGCCGGAGCCATCGGGGCCGACGTTGAACATGTAGGTGCCGCCGCGGCTGACCACGCGGACGAGGCGCTCGGCGATCTCGCGGGAGCTTTTCCAGTTCCGGTCATACCAGGCGTAGCCCCAGCTGTCGTTGTGGGTGTCCACGGATTCCCAGAGGCCTTTGAGCGGCACGCGCGGGATTTCCTGGTCGCCCAGCGTGTCATAGTCGCCCAAGCCATTGCCGATGCGGCTGTTGACGAGGCATTGCGGCTGGCGTTCGTGGACGAGGTCCACGAGCATGCGCGATTCCTCCGGTGTGATCGGTCCCGGGGTATCGAACCAGATGCCCGCCACCGGTCCGTAGCCGCGGAGCAGTTCCTCGATTTGCGGGATCGCCTTGGCCCGCAGGTAGCGTGGGAAATCGCGGCCCTCCTCCTTGAAGTCCCAGTCGTTGCCGACCGCGTCGCGCTCATGCCAATCCTGGGTTTGCGAGTAATAGAATCCCAGCCTGATGCCCTCCGCCTGGCAGGCATCGGCGAGTTCCTTGAGCGGATCGCGGCGGAAGGGGGTGGCATCCGCGATGTTGAACGGGTGTTCGGATTTGAACATCGCGAAGCCGTCGTGGTGTTTGCTGGTGATCATGATGTGGCGCATGCCGGCGGCCTTGGCCAGGGCCACCCATTCGCGGGCGTCGAAGTGGACCGGGTTGAAGCGGTCCGCGACCTGTGCGTAATCCTTGGCGGGTATTTTGGCGCGTTTCATGAGCCACTCGCAGATGCCGTAGTAGGTTTTGTCGTTCCATTTGCCGCCCAGCTCGGAGTAGAGCCCCCAGTGGATGAACATCGCGAACCGCGAGTCCTTGAGCCATGCGCCGCGGCCGGATTCGGTGTTGCGGGTGATGTTCGAGCCCCACATGTCCGGTGAGTTGCCATCGATGGCCGGCTTGGGGGTGGTGGATTCGGCATGGGCGGCGGCGAGGCAGAGGCAGGCAGCCGCGGCGAGGGTGTGAAGAGAGGTCTTGTGCATGGGTCGTGGTGCTTG
The DNA here is from genome assembly GCA_044345175.1 of Luteolibacter sp. Lineage (GTDB taxonomy): Bacteria > Verrucomicrobiota > Verrucomicrobiia > Verrucomicrobiales > Akkermansiaceae > Luteolibacter. Next base: position 2,313 of record JBIJBN010000111.1, on the reverse strand, counting down.
GATCGTGTGGCTTTGGGGATTCAGCGGACTGCTTCGGCAGCTTTGGTTTGCGGCCGCGCGGGTTTTTTGCGGTTCACGCCCGCGTCCGGGAATGCGGGGATTTCGAAATCATCGGTGCGGAAGGGTGAGGCGGGCAGTCCGGCGGAGTTGATCAGGTTGGCATCGGGGTTTCTGGCCCATGCGTAGCGGACCGCGACGGGCTTGGCCACGGCGGAATTCGAGAGGACGACCTTGTCGCCATCGATCCGGGCATCGGCCGGCAGCCATTGGTGGTCCGGGCCGGCGATCAGGAAGCCCTTGGGCGCCGCGCCATCCTTCGCGCGCAGGCCGCCGGCGGTGTGCTTGAATGACACCACCATTTCGGATCCGCGGATCTCGTGGCCGGCCGGGAGCGGGCCGCTGGTGGCGGGCACCTCGCGGCCATAGACCTCGCCGAGCGCCCACAGGCTGAGGCGGCGGCCGACATCCTGTTTGTTTTTCGGATGGATGTCTTTGGGATCGCCGATGTCCACGGTGACTGCCATGCCGGTGCGCGGGAGCCGCAGCGCCTTGAGCGTCGCCTCGCGGACCAGCATCCACGAGGCGTCGTTGTCATCGCCGGCGAGATTCGGCAGCTGCACCCAGGCGAAAGGCAGCTCTTCGCCCCAGCGGGCGCGCCAGTCGCCGACCAGCAGTTCGAGTTGCCGCTGATAGACGCGTGGCATGTCACCCCGGGCGTTTCCCTCGCCCTGATACCAGAGGATGCCGCGCAGAGCACAGGGGATCCACGGTGAGATTTTGCCGTTGAAGAGTCCGCCGAGGCCGCCCTTGCGTTCATGGAAGTAGACCGGGTCATGTGGTTTGCGCGGGGGGCGTTTGTTGCCGGCGGCCTTGGCGGCATCGGCGGCCTCCTGCCATTGGGCGAGTGTTTTTTGATAGTGGGCGGCGGCCTTGGCCGGATCGAAGTTCGCATGCCTGCGCGCGATGTCCATGGCGGACGGCTTGAGGGCGGGGTCAGCGAGTTGTGCCTCCGGGGCGATCCATGACTGGATGAGCGTGCCGCCGACCGACGAGTTGATCAGTCCGACCGGCACACCCAGCTCGCGGTGGATTTCCCGGCCGAAAAAGAACAGGGTGGCGGAAAATTTCCCGACTGTGGCGGGGCTGCAGACCGCCCACTGGCCGCGGCCCTCCGACTGCGGGGTCAGACCGGGTTTCGAGGTATCCGTGAACATCCGGATGAGTGGCAGGTTGGCTGCGGCCTGCTCTTCATCCGGGTTTTGCGACTGTGACACCATCCATGCCATGTTCGATTGGCCGGAGCCGAGCCAGACCTCGCCGACCAGCACATCGCGCACGGTGATGGAGCGGTCCGGTTGCTGTGACCGCAGTTCCATGGTGCGTGGCTCGGAGCTTGCCGGCATCGCATCGAGATCGAGCGACCACTTGCCATCGGCCCCGGCGGTGGTGGTCTTGGATTGTCCCGCGAATTCCACAGTGACCTGTTCGCCGGGTCCGGCCCAGCCCCACACCGGCACCGGTTTCTCCCGCTGCAGCACCATGTGATCGGAGAACAAGGCCGCCAGCCTGAAGTCGGCCGCCTGCAGCGGTGCGATGCAAGCCAGCAGGCAGGCCGCGGCGATCCGGCGGATGACGGCCGATCGCGCCGCCGCGTGAATGCCGGATGGCATATGTGATGGGGATATGTTGGTTTTCATGATATATCGGGTGGCTGGCTCATCCGCCGCGGCGGGCGCAACGGATGAAAGGGATGGGTGCGAAGCTGTTCCGCGATGGATGCTTGTCCTGTGTTGCATCATCAGTCGCCGAGCCTGCGGGTGAAATCGCTCCGGATCTGCCTGAGTCCGTCGAGCACGACCCACAGCACCGCGCAGCCGCCGAAGAAGCTGGCGCCCTCCTCGCGATGCAGGCGTTCGGCCTCCTCCGCCGAGGCCGGGCAGCCCCACCATTTGCCGTGTTTCGCCGCGGCCTCCGCGACCTTGCCGCGGGCCTTGCGGATTTCCGGGTGGTCGAACTGTCCGGGGATGCCGAGCGACTGCGTGAGGTCCGCCGCGCCGATGAACAGGACATCCACTCCGGGCACTGCGGCGATGGCATCGATTTCATCGAGTGCCTCCTTGTCCTCGATTTGCACGACGATGAATGTCTCTTGATTCACCGCGCGGATGTAGTCCGGCAGTGGGGTGAGTCCGAAGTCCGCCGCGGGTTCGACGCAATCGATGCCGCGCAGCCCCTGCGGGTGGAATTTGGCGTTGCGCACCACCCAGCGCGCCTCATCGGCCGATTTCACATGGGGCACCATGATGCCGGTGG
>JBIJBN010000110.1:0-6519 GCA_044345175.1 Luteolibacter sp. | reverse complement strand
GGGCGAGAGTCGCGGCCTCCGGGTTGAGGATGAGCTTGCCGGTGTAGCCGTCGAGGATGGCCGGGGTGAGTGCCATCACATCGATCACGGCGACTTCCAGGCCGACGACCGCGGGGATGCCGAAGGCCCTGGCGAGGATGGCGGTGTGTGAGTTCACGCTGCCCTGCTCGGTGGCGAAGCCCAGCACGTGGCGGCGGTTCATGGAGGCGGTGTCCGATGGCGCGAGATCGTAGGCGACGAGGATGTGGTGGTCGTCCGGCCCCTGGTGGCGCGAATCCCCCTCCGGTGAGAAATTGCGCAACACGCGCTGGGCGACATCCTCGATGTCCGCGGTGCGCTCGCGCAGGAACGGGTCGGGAACGCGGCGCATGGCCTCGAGGAAATTCTGCATCACCGCATAGAAGACATACTCGGCGTTTTGCAGGCGGCTGGCGATGCCCGCGAGCACGCGCTGGACCACGGCGCGGTCCTCGATCATCATCACGTGCGCCTCGAAAATCCCGCTTTCATTCTCGCCCGAGAGGTCTTCGAGGCGGCTTTGCAGCTCGACTAACTGGCGTTTGGTGGCCTCGACCGCCTGGCGGAAGCGTTCCTGCTCGCGGGGGACATCCGCCTCGTCGATTTCATACACCTCCGGTGCGGAGAATCCGCGGGCGATGACATGGACCGGAGCGATGGCGATACCGGGCGACGCGGGGATTCCCTGATAAACCAGCTCCGGTTCGTGTCTGTCCTTCGGCATGAACTTGGGACAAGGTGCTTGCGTGCCAAGCGGCGTTCAAGGCGCAATTTCGCACGCGGTCACCCGAGCAACTGGGCGAGCACGTAGGGAAGAATGCCGCCGGCCCGGTAGTAATCCTTCTCGACGGGAGTGTCGATGCGGACGACAAGCGGGATGTCGAATTGCGTGCCATCCGGCTTGTGGACGCGGAGGGTGGCCTGCTGCTGGGGTTTGAGGTCGTTGTCGATGCCGAGAATGTCGAATGTGGCTTCGGCCAGGTCCCTGACCTTGTCGTAGTCCTCCTTGTTCACGAAGTTGCAAGGCAGCACGCCCATGCCGACGAGGTTCGAGCGGTGGATGCGCTCGAAGGATTTGGTGACGACCGCCTTAACCCCTAACAGGCTGGTGCCCTTGGCGGCCCAGTCGCGGCTGGAGCCCATACCGTAGTCCTCGGCGGCGATGACGATGGTGGGTGTGCCGGACTGCTGGTGGGCGGCCGCGGCGTCGTAGATGGTGGTGGTTTCCCCGTTCAGCTTTGTCACGCCGCCCTCGGAACCGGGCACCATCAGGTTCTTGATGCGCACGTTGGCGAAGGTGCCGCGGGTCATGATGCGGTCGTTGCCGCGACGCGAGCCGTAGGAGTTGAAATCGGCGAAATCGACGCCATTTGCGGTGAGGAAACGCCCGGCCGGGCTGTCCTTCTTGATCGCGCCTGCGGGCGAGATGTGGTCGGTGGTCACCGAGTCGCCGAAGATGCCGAGCGGGCGGGCGCCTTTGATCTCGACGATATCGCGCGGGGTGGGGGTGAAGCCGTCGAAGAACGGCGGCTCCTGGATGTAGGTGGACCCGCGGTCCCACTGATAGACATTGCCGGCGGATGATTGGATTTCATTCCACTTCGGGTTCTGGTCGGCGAAGCCGGTGTAGAGCCGCTGGAAGACATCGGGCTTGAGCGAGGCATTCATGGCGGCCTCGATTTCGGCGGAGGTCGGCCAGATGTCGCGGAGGAAGACAGGGTGGCCGTCGCTGCCGAAGCCGAGCGGTTCGCTCTCCATGTCGATGTCCACGGTGCCGGCGATCGCGAAGGCGACGACAAGCGGCGGGGACATGAGGAAATTCGCCTTGATCGACTGGTGGACGCGGGCCTCGAAGTTGCGGTTGCCGGAGAGAACCGAGGCCGCGATGATGTCCTCGGATTTGACGACCTCCTCGATGCCGGGGTCGAGCGGTCCGGAGTTGCCGATGCAGGTGGTGCAGCCGTAGCCGACGGTTTGGAAACCGAGCTTGTCGAGTTCCGCCTGAAGGCCGGTTTTGTCGAGATAATCGGTGACGACGCGCGAGCCCGGGCCGAGCGAGGTTTTCACCGAGGGTTTCACGGTGAGTCCCTTTTCATTCGCTTTTTTCGCGAGCAGGCCTGCGGCCAGCATCACGCTTGGGTTGCTGGTGTTGGTGCATGAGGTGATGGCTGCGATGAGGACCGAGCCGTGGCTGATGGTATCCTTGATGCCGCCCTTGCTGTCCACGGCGACTTCCCACAGCGGATGGGACGGCGAGTCGTCGGCTTGGGTGACCACGCCGACCTCGGCACCCAGGGCGCGGCTTACGCCGGTGGGGTCGTCCGGCACATCATCGAGCGTGGGCGGCAGGTGGGCCGGCGCACCCGTGTTCACGACCGGTGTTTTGGCGTAGCCGTCCGGGGCGGGGCCGCTGAGAAGTGCCGACCAGCTGGACTTGAGTGATTCCAGCTCGATGCGGTCCTGCGGGCGGCGCGGACCTGCCACACCGGGTTTGACCGAAGAGAGGTCGAGATCGACGATTTGGGAAAACTCGAGGTCGTCGCGGCCGCTCGGGATACCCCAGAGTCCCTGTGCCTTGTAATAATTCTCCACGGTTTGGCAAAGTTCCGGCGGGCGGCCGGTGCCTTGGAGGTAGCCGGTGGTGACCTCATCGATGCCGAAAAATCCCATGGTCGCGCCGTATTCCGGGGCCATGTTGGCAATGGTGGCGCGGTCCGGCAGTGAGAGGGCCTTGGCACCGGGGCCATAGAACTCGACGAATTTTCCGACCACCTTGGTTTTGCGGAGCAGCTCGGTGACCCGCAGGACGAGGTCGGTGGCGGTGACGCCGGTGGCGAGTTTGCCTGTGAGGTGGACGCCCACGACTTCCGGCACGAGGAAAGTGACCGGCTGGCCGAGCATGCCGGCCTCCGCCTCGATGCCGCCGACGCCCCAGCCGACGACTCCGAGGCCGTTGATCATGGTGGTGTGCGAGTCGGTGCCGACGAGTGTGTCCGGATAGAAAAGCCCGTCCTTCTCGAGCACGCACTTGGCGAGGTATTCGAGGTTCACCTGGTGGACGATGCCGATGCCCGGGGGGACGACCTTGAAGGTGTCGAATGCCTGCTCGCCCCACTTGAGGAACTCATAGCGTTCGCGGTTGCGGTGGAACTCGAGGTCGAGGTTGCGGGCGAGCGAGTCGGAGGTTCCGGCGTAATCGACCTGCACCGAGTGGTCCACGACAAGGTCCACCGGCACGAGTGGCTCGATCATTTTGGCGTCCCTGCCCATCGAATGGACGGCGGAGCGCATGGCGGCGAGGTCGACCAGCAGCGGCACGCCGGTGAAATCCTGCAGCACGATGCGGGCGACGACGAACGGGATCTCGTAATCCCCCGGCGACTTCGCATGGTAGTTCGCGAGATTGAGAATGTCCTTTTCCGTCACCTTGAGGCCGTCGTTGTTGCGCAGCAGCGACTCCAGCACGATCCGGATCGACACCGGCAGCTTGTGGAGATTCGGAAACCCTTGTTCGGCCAGGGCGGGCAGCGAGTGGAATCTGCCCTCGGCGCCGGAGCCGGTGGTGAATGTGCGGAGCGTGTTCATGGTCTGGTGGCGGAATGCGTGCATGCGTCCGGCATGCCAACCGGACGGCAAAGTCCCGCGGAGGCTAGCGGTGGGGGCGGAATTGTCAAAAATGTTTAGGGATGTGGCGCCGCATCCGGCGCCTGCGGATCCGACCGTGCTGTGCCGCGGTGGTTTTCCCGTGGATGCTTGCCGTGCGATGTGTGTTCATTTCGCTTGCCACGCCATGGGGCAGGCCCCACAACAACCGCGCTCATCCGGGTGGGCGCACGATCGCTTTCGTTGCCCCCGGACGGGCGGCAACAATCCTCATTTCGCGACACCCCAATGGACAGCATTTCATCCCGCATCGCCAAGGTTTCCCCGTCACTCACCCTGGCCATCACCGCACAGGCCAAAGCCATGATCGCCAAGGGCGAGGAGGTTTACGCGCTGGCAGGTGGCGAGCCCGAGGTGGACACCCCGGAATTCATCAAGGAGGCAGCCATCCGGGCGTTGCGGGAAGGACGCACCAAATACACGCCGGCCGGCGGCATTCCGGAGCTCCGCGAGGCGCTTTCCGCCAAACTTCTGGCCGACAACAAGCTGAGCTACGACGCCACCCAGATCTGCGTGACCGCGGGAGCGAAAATGGCCTGTTTCAATGCGATCCTGGCGGTGGTCGGCGAAGGCGATGAAGTCATCATTCCGACACCCTACTGGGTATCTTATCCGGAAATGGTCCGGTTGGCCGGCGGAGTGCCGGTGTTGGTGGAGACCCGGGAATCCACAGGCTGGAAAATGACACCCGAACAGTTTGAGGAGGCCATGACTCCGGCAACCAAGATGGTGATTCTCAACTCTCCGGGCAATCCGACCGGCGCGGTCTACACCAAGGCCGAGCTCCGCGCCATCGGCGACATCGCGCTGGAGGAGGACATCATCATCCTCTCGGATGAAATTTACGAGAAGCTCGTCTATGGCGACGCGAAGCACGTTTCCATCGCCTCGCTCGGGGAGGACCTGCACAACCTGACCATCACGGTGAACGGGTTTTCCAAGGCTTACTCGATGACCGGCTGGAGGCTTGGCTACACGGCGGCGCCCAAGCCGCTGGCGGATGCCATCGACAAGATCCAGAACCACACCGTCTCCAATGCCAACACCTTCTCGCAATACGGCGCGCTGGCGGCCTTGCAGGGCGACCAGTCGTTCATCGAGGACCTGCGTGGCGAATACGACGTGCGCCGCCAGTTTGTCCACGCGAGGCTCAGGGCGATTCCGAACATCCGAGTGGTCGAGCCGCAAGGGGCGTTCTATTTCTTCGTTTACACCGGCGGCACGGGCCTGAAGTCGATGAATCTCTGCGACAAGCTGCTCTCGCGCTACAGGGTGGCCGCGGTTCCCGGGATCGCCTTCGGATACGACGAGGGCATCCGCCTGAGCTACTGCGCCACGCTGGATGTCCTCAACGAGGGTCTGGGCCGCTTCGAGCAGTTCTGCCGCGAGCATTGAGGCCGGCCGCTCAGCCCGCCTTGCGCTCGAACTCGGCCTTGGCGACACGCCGGCACTCGGCCACGAAGTGGTTGCATGCCTCGCGGCACAGCAGCGGGATGGCTTGGCTTTCCGGGACATCGCCGGGGACCCCTCGGTAACGGCTGGCCTCGCTGTCCTCAAGCGGCGTGTCGTCGTCGATCCGCCAAAGGATCCTCTTGGCACATTGGTGCGCAGGGCCGCATACGGTGCGCACCAACTCCTGCGCACCGGTGTCGCTGATGCTGCGTGCGAAGCGATACATGCCGGTTTGCCGGTTGAGTTTGGCGCGGAGGTGCTCGACCTCGATGGTGCCTTCGGCATCGGCCAGAAACAACCCGAGGCAGGCCGGGTAGAAGTGGTCGAGCGCCTGGCGCAGCTGCTCCGCGGATTCGAGGGTCATCACCCAGCCGCGCTTCAGGTTTACCTGTCCTTTGGCGAAGCGGTAGGCCTGGTCCGTCCCGTAGGTGGAGATATCGCGCGCCGCGGCGGGGTCTTGAAAATGCTCCAGCCCGCCGAAGCCCGGCTTGCTGGCGGTGTCCAGATCCCGCCAGTGGCAGAGCATGTAAGCATGGTTTCCGACTTCAGTCCGGATCTCGATCTCACCCATCCGGTGGATCCCGGAGGCGATGAGGTGTTGGAGCTTGCTGGCGGTCTGCATGGTTTGAAAATCCGTAATAATATTTGTTAAAAATTGACCCTAAATTACTTGTGACTTTGATCAAAATCCGAAACTTGGTCCAGGATCACATCGGCCAGCAGTGGTTCGGTGCCGATGGCCGAGCTGTAGAAAAGGGTCTTGCCGCGGAGTTGGTGCGGGTTGTGTCTGAAGACCTCCCGCTGGCTGGCGGCCGGACCGACCTCCGGTTCAATGCCAAGCAGCACGGGGATGTCCTGATAGGAATGCAGGCCGTCGGAGATGAAGAACGGGACGACGATGACATGCGGGGTTGGCGAGAGTTTGTCCCAATCCGCGATGAACGGTTGTTCCTCCATGTATGCGTCGAGCACGGCGGCGTAGCCTGCGCCGGAAGCGGCGATGAGGTCCACCTGGTCGCGGATCGCCTTGGTGGAATTCTGGTTGAGGCCGGTGCCGTGGCCGGTGATGATCAGGGTTGCCTGCGCGGGCTCGACCCCCGGAGCCACCTCGCGGGCGCGGCGGAGGATCAGGCTGGTCATGTGCGGGTGGATGCCAACCGGCAGGCAGTAGTGCAGGGTTTTGCCGCGGATCACGGTGGTGGGTCCATCGAGTTGGAATTCGCGGGGGATCACTTCCTGGGTGAAATAGCCCTCGCTGATGAAATCCGGGACGATGTAGATCTCGTCCGCATCCACCTGATAGAGCACCTCGCGCATCGAGGGTTCCTCCTTCCAAAAGCAGCAATGCACCTCGGCAAACAGCCCGCGGCGGCGGATTTCCGCGGC
>JBIJBN010000109.1:0-6524 GCA_044345175.1 Luteolibacter sp. | reverse complement strand
GCCCCGCCAGCACCGCGGCCTGCAGGTGCACCAGTGGGACACGGTGATCCTGCAGCAGCGCGACTTGCAGACCATGAGACAGTGTGTGGACCTCGATCTCGCCGGCGCGCCGGTGCGGCCTGCCCGGCCTCGGTGGCGGTGGCGCGTCGAGCGGATCGAGAACAGTCAGTGTGAGCCGCTCGTCGGTTAGAAGGCGGGCGGCGCGGCGGATGTCATCGGCCGTCACACGCTGGATGGCGTCGATTCGCCGCCGGGTGAAATCAAGGTCACGCGCCTCATGCCAGTTTGATGCCAGGTCCGAGGCGCGGCCGGATGCGGTGGTGAGGCTGCGGAACTGGCTGGCGGCGATCTGACGCTTGGCCTTGGCCAGATCGTCATCGAGCGGGTCGGTCTGCAATGCGGCCATCTCGCGATGGATCGCCTCCACAAGCCCATCGCGTTTTTCCGGCGCGACATCGGCGCTGATCGCCAGAAGCCCGTCGCGCCCGGGCACGGTCCAACAGAAGGCCGAGATCTCCAGCGCAAGCCCGCGATCCTCGCGCAGTGTGCGGTAAAGGCGCGAGGCGCGGCCGCGGCCCAGCATCACGGCCAGCGCCTCGCAGGCCGGAGCGTCGGCGTGATCGAGAGGCGGGCATTTCCAAGCCATGGAAATCCGGCTGGCGGGCACGGCAAAGGTCTCACGGGCGCGGCGCGGACCGACTTGCGGCGGATCGGCGGGCACCAACGGTTCACGGCCGCAGCCCGTCTGGCAACCGGCGGTGAGCGCGACAAGCGTTTCACGCGCGAGGTCAGGATCGAAATCCCCCGAAATCACCACGAAGCAACGGTCGGTGGTGTAGCGATCCCGGTGATAAGCAGTTAGATCCGCATAAGTGAGCACATCGAAGCGGTGGCGGTGGCCGATGACCGGATGGCGGCGCGGATCACACTGGAATGCGGTGGAAAGCAACAGGCGGTTGGCGGCATGGTCCGGATCGTCGAGACCCATGTCGATCTCGCGGCGGATGATGTCCTTTTCCCGCTCGAATTCCGACTCCGGCAGCAGCGGGAAGAAAACCAGGCCTGCGAGGCATTTCAGGAACACCGGCAGCGAGTCGGCCGGACCGTCGATGTGATAAACGGTGCGGTCGAGGCTGGTGTAGGCATTCCAGTGGCCACCGGCGGCCTGCACCGTGCGCGCCAGCTCGTCGGCATCATGGTCGCGCGTGCCTTTGAACACCATGTGCTCCAGAAAATGCGAGACGCCGGAGCCAAGCAGTCCGTCCTCGTGCATCGAGCCGGTCTCCACCCAGATTTGCGCGGAAACCACGGGGGCGGCGGGATCCGGGTCAAGGATCAGGGTGAGGCCGTTGGGCAGTTTCTCAACCGTGGCGGTGGTGGCGGGATATTGCATCGAAAATTCCGGCTTGGAGTCCGGCAGTCCATGCAGTAGGAATTCACAGGATGCAACGCTGGATCGTGGCAGGAGTGGTGGCAGTGCTGCTGTTGTGCGGCATGGCCGTGGGCGGGTATTTCGCCCTGCGGTCCTACCGGCTGAACCTGCCAAGCCCGGTGTGGGTGCCCCTTCCCCATGATCCCGCGCTGTCCATGGCGGAACTCGACAAAGTCATCTCCACCATCAAGACCCGGCTCGCCGACCCCGCCCTGCTGGCCAAGGCAAGCGATGATCTCGACCTTGCGGAAACATGGAACTTGCCATCCGACGAGGCCTGCGCCGCGGAAATCTCAAAACGCATCTTCGTGCGCACGGGTGAGGCGGATACGGCAATGGGCAAGGTGCCGGCAATCCTCGTCGGCCTCAACGGAAAACGCAAGGAACGGCAGGTCACAGGCAAAATCGCCGTGCGGCTGATGGATGACGTGGCCGAAATCCTCGGGATCGAACCGCCGCGCCGTGACAACCGCTGACGCGTGCGGAACATCCACACCCGCGGAAGATCCGCATCGCAAGACGCGGCCAACCGGCGCACACCCGCAGCGCACCCATGCCATGGATTCATCACCCTCATCCGCAGTCGATTGGGCAAGGCGGGTGAACAGCTCATGGCTCGTGCGCGGCGGGCTGAATGAAAGTGCCGCCGCATGGCTGGAGCGCCTTGGGAAACTGGGAGACGGCCGCTTGATGCCATCCTGCGAGGCCGCGCGCGCGATGTGCGGAAAACGCGGGCCGCTGGAGGATCCCAAGCCGTGGTTCTACGCCGGGCTTTTCAGCATGGCGACCGCAGCCGAGGCCAAAGGGTTTCTCGACACCCACCGCATTACCAAGGCTGCCGTGCCGGCCATGCGTGGGAATGAGGATGTGCTGTTGTGGCTCGACCGCACCGGGCCTGAGGCCCGCGCGCTGGTCGCCCGCCTGCGCGATGCCCTCGATGGACCGCACCGCTGACGCAACGCACTCAGGGGCAGGCGGAAGCAGCGGATGCAAAAACGGCGGATCCCCACTCCGGGAATCCGCCGCTTTCAGAATCGGCCGTCGTGGCGGAAGGGAAATCAGATTCCCTTCTTCACCACGTCGTGCAGCAGGTCGATCACACGGTTGGAATACCCCCACTCGTTGTCATACCAGCTCACCAGCTTGAAGAACTTCGAATTGAGCTCGATGGAAGAGCCGGCATCGAAGACCGAGGAGGCCGGCGAGTGGATGAAGTCGGTGGAAACCACCTCGTCCTCGGTGTATTCGAGAATGCCCTTGAGATAAGTCTCGGAGGCTTTCTTCATCAGCTGCTTGATCTCGGCAAGCGAGGTGTCCTTCACGGTTTTGACGGTGAGGTCGACCACGGAAACAGTCGGGGTGGGCACCCGGAACGCCATGCCGGTGAGCTTGCCTTTCACCTCCGGGCAGACCAGCGCGACCGCCTTGGCCGCACCGGTGGTGGACGGGATGATGTTGAGCGCCGCGGTGCGGCCGCCCTTCCAGTCCTTGCGCGACGGACCATCCACGGTCTTCTGCGTGGCGGTGTAGGAATGCACGGTGGTCATGAGGCCCTCCTCGATGCCGATGCCCTCCTTGAGCAACACGTGCACGACCGGTGCGAGGCAGTTGGTGGTGCAGCTCGCGTTGGAGATGATGTGGTGCTTCGCGGGATCGTATTGATCGTCATTGACACCCTGCACGAAGGTGCCGTCCTCGCCCTTGGCGGGTGCGGAAATGATGACTTTCTTCGCACCGGCGGTGATGTGGCCCCGGGCTTTTTCCGCATCGGTGAACAAGCCGGTGGACTCGATGACGACATCCACCCCCAGCTCCTTCCACGGCAGCTCGGCCGGGGATTTCGCGCTGACAACACGGATGTCGCGGCCATTGACCACGATGATGTCGTCGTCGGCGAGATCCGGTGAGGATTTTTTGGACGAAACCGTGCCTTGGAAACGCCCCTGGGTGGAGTCGTATTTCAGCAGGTAGGCGAGGTTGTCCGCAGGCACGATGTCGCCGACGGCGGCGACGTCGAAGGTTTTTCCAAAGTGGCCTTGTTCGACAAGGGCACGGAAGACAAGGCGGCCGATGCGGCCGAATCCGTTGATGGCAATGGTGGTCATGGCGGTGTTAGGAAGAATGCCAACGCGGCTGTTCCGCCCGGCGGGGCGGATTGTGCACGCCGGACCCCGGGCGTCAACACCCGGCCGGCACCGGATGCAAAATGCGCGGTTTTCAGCAAGAACGGGTGGAACCCCGGACGGCATGCGGGACAACACTTGCGGCGGCGGCCGACATGGCTACTTGATTCCACGCCGCCGCACCGCCAATCTCCGGTTCATGTCCGCCCACGCCGCCACACCGATGATGGCCCAGTATCTGGCCATGCGGAAATCCCTGCCCGCGGACGTGATCCTGCTGTTCCGCCTAGGAGACTTCTACGAGATGTTTTTCGAGGATGCGAAAACCGCAGCACCCATTCTCAACGTTGCCCTCACCAAACGCGGCGGCACACCGATGTGCGGCGTGCCCTACCACGCCGCCCAAGGCTACATCGCCCGCCTGCTCAAGGCCGGCAAGCGCGTCGCCATCGCCGAGCAAACCTCCGATCCAAAACCAGGCAAACTCGTCGAGCGCGGCATTTCACGAATCCTCACACCCGGATCCATCGACGACCTCGCACTGCTGGACGACCAGCGGCCGAATTACCTCGCCGCCGTTTTCCGTCACGGGAAATCCACCGGTCTCGCCTGCGTAGACCACACCACCGGTGAGTTCACCATCGCGGAATTCGCCGACCACGGCCAGCTGCTCGATGAACTCGCGCGCATCTCCCCTTCCGAACTGCTCATCCCGGACCACCAGACGGCGGAATTCGGCGGCCTCACCAACGGCCTGGTTCATGACGGCTATGCCTTCCTGCCGGAACACGCCGGCACGCTGCTCAAGGACCACTACCACGTGCATTCGCTCGATGGCTTCGGCTGCGCCGGCCTGCACGCCGCAACCGGCGCCGCCGGCGCCGTGCTCCACTACCTGATCCACTCGCTGCGCCGCCCCTGCGGCCACCTGCGCGCGCCACGCGTCCGGGAAAACACCGGGTTCGTCCTGATCGATGCCGCCTCACAGCGCAACCTCGACCTCGTCGACTCGCGATCCGGCAAACCACACACACTCTTGGGAGTGCTCGACCGCACCGCCACGCCGATGGGCGCGCGGCTCCTGCGAGACTGGATCCTGCATCCCCTGCGCAACCTCGAGACACTGGCCGCCCGCCAGGACAGCATCGCCGCCTTTCTTGGCGAGCCCTTCCTGCTTTCCAAATGCCGCGACTCCCTCAAGGGCATCCGCGACATCGAACGCACCACCTCGCGCCTCGCCCAGGGATCCGGCAACGCGCGCGACCTCCAATCGCTCGCCATCTCGCTCTCCCACATCCCCACCCTCAGGGAGGATCTCTCCTCGCTGTTTCCGGATCACCCGGAGCGGATCGCAAGCCTCCACGATTTCTCCGACCTCACAGGCCTGCTCGCCTCCGCCCTCGTCGACGAAGCACCCGCCAGCCTGCGCGACGGCGGAATCATCCGCGACGGGTGGTCGGCCGAACTCGATGAACTGCGCAATGCCTCGCGCGGCGGCAAGGACTGGATCGCCCGCCTGCAGGAGGACGAACGCCGGCGCACCGGCATCGACTCGCTCAAGATCAAGTTCAACAACGTTTTCGGATACTTCATCGAAATCACCAACAGCCACCTCGCCAAGGTGCCGGACGACTACACGCGCAAACAAACGATGGCCAACTGCGAGCGCTACATCACCCCCGCGCTCAAGGAGATGGAAAACAAGGTGCTCGGCGCCGAGGAGCGCTCCAAACAACTGGAAGCGGAGCTTTTCTCCCAACTCCGCGCCCAAGCCGTCACCCTCCTGCCGCAGATCCAGGAAACCGCCGCCGCCATCGCGGAAACCGACGTGCTCTGCGCACTGGCCGAGGTCGCCCGCTTCCACCGTCACTGCCGCCCGGTCCTCGACAACGGCCGCGGCTTCCTCGTCACCAACGGACGCCACCCGGTGCTCGAACAAACGCTCGCAGACACCAAATTCGTCCCGAACGACACCGCCATCGACCCCGAAACCGCCCGCCTGCAGGTTCTAACAGGTCCCAACATGGCGGGAAAATCCACCTACATCCGCCAGGTCGCGCTGATCGCAGTGATGGCGCAGATCGGCGCCTTTGTTCCGGCCGAGTCCGCCGCGCTCGGGCTGGTGGACCGCATCTTCTGCCGCGTCGGCGCCTCCGACGACCTCTCGCGCGGCCAATCCACCTTCATGGTCGAGATGAGCGAGACCGCCCTCATCCTCAACCACGCGACGGACCGCTCGCTGGTCATCCTCGACGAGATCGGCCGCGGCACCGCCACCTTCGACGGCCTGTCGATCGCATGGGCGGTCGCCGAGCACCTGCACGATGCCATCGGCTGCCGCACGCTGTTCGCCACCCACTACCACGAGCTCACCGACCTCGCCAACACCAAGGCCGCCGTCGCGAACTACAACGTCGCCGTCAGGGAATGGAACGAGGAGATCATCTTCCTCCACAAGATCCTTCCCGGCGCGGCGGACAAGAGCTACGGCATCCAGGTCGCGCGCCTCGCCGGCCTGCCCGCGCCGGTCGTCGAGCGCGCCCGTTCCATCCTCTCACACCTCGAACTCCACTCGGTGAAACCCGAAGCCCGCAGCCAGGGCCCCAAGGCCAAAAACACGGTGCCGGAAGACATGCCGAAACCACAAACCCCGCAGATGGATTTGTTCGCGGATTTCTGATCGTCGCCGCGGTTTGCCGCCATGAGTCTCACGCCCGCTCCGCTCAAGACGCGAAGACGCAAAGCTCAAAAGACACCCGGGAAAAATCCTCTCCCCACTTCCCCCCGTTGCGTCTTGGCGTCCTTGCGTGAACCCGTAAAAAACCACACCCCGGAGTCCGAAACCTACGAGTCTCACGCCCGCTCTGCTCAAGACGCGAAGACGCAAAGGTTAAAAGAAACCTGGGAAAAATACACTCCCCACTACCCCCCTTTGCGTCTTGGCGTCCTTGCGTGAGCCCGCCCAAAAC
>JBIJBN010000108.1:0-6542 GCA_044345175.1 Luteolibacter sp. | reverse complement strand
ATCAGTCCGGCGCGCTCTGGTCGTCGCTCACCCTCGGGGAAAACATCGCCATGCCGATCGAGGAGCACACCCGGCTGCCGGCGAGCGCGGTCCGCGAGCTGGCGGCTTACAAGCTCGCGCTGGTCGGCCTCTCGGGATATGAGGACTACTATCCCGCCCAGCTGAGCGGCGGCATGAACAAGCGCGCCGGCATCGCCCGCGCGATGGCCCTGGACCCGGACATCCTGTTTCTTGACGAACCGGGTGCCGGACTGGATCCGCTCAGTTCGCGCCGTCTCGACGACCTGATCCTGCGCTTGCGCGACACCCTGGGCTCCACCATTGTGGTGGTGACGCACGAATTGGAGAGCATTTTCGCGATCGCCGACCATTCGGTGTTTCTCGACACCGCCACGCGCGGCCAGGGGGCCACCGGTCATCCCGCATGGCTGCGCGACCATTCCGACAATCCGGCCGTGAGGTTGTTCCTCAACCGCGGTGCGCAAACGGGGGAGAAACCATCATGAGCCAGAAAGCCAGCCCCGCCCTGATCGGCGCATTCACACTCGTCGGACTGATCCTGGCCGTCGCGGCGCTGGTGTTGTTCGGTGCGGGAAAGCTTTTCTCCAGCAGCCATGACGTGCTGCTCTATTTCGACAAAAGCGCCAACGGCCTGCTGGTCGGCTCCGACGTGCGCTTCGGCGGTGTGCGCATCGGCCGCGTGAAATCCATCAGCGTGCTGGTGGACCGCAGGGCGAACCGCAAGATCATCCCCGTGGTGGTCGAACTCGCGGACAAGGACCTGCGCCTGATCGGCACCGACGAGGGCGGCGGCATTGATCTCTCGACCTTCGCGGGCGTGCGGAAAGCCGTCGCGGAAGGGCTGCGCGCGGGCATGAAACAACAAAGCCTTGTCACCGGCCAGCTTTACATCGAGTTCGACATCGTGCCGGACACGCCGGGATTCGTTTATTCCGGCAGCCGCCGGCCGCCCTATCCGGTGGTGCCCACCATCGGCACGGAAATGGACGAGCTCATCTCCGGGATTTCGGATGGCATCCAGAAATTCAACGCACTGGATCTGGATGAGGCGGTCAAGGATCTGCGCAGGCTGCTGGTCAGCACCAACCAGCGGGTGGAGGCGCTCGATGTGGGGGAAATCAACGACAACCTGCTCGGCATCACCCGCGACGTGCGCAGCATCACCGGCGACGGGCGGATCCCCGCCGCGCTCGACAAGCTCAACAAGGCGCTTGCCGACCTCGACGAACTGGTCGCCAAGGCGAACACCGGCATGGATCCGCTGCTCGGCGATCTCAAGTCGATGATGGCGAAGACCGAGGCCAGTCTGGCGCGGATTGATGAGGCGGCCGGTGAGATCGCCGCGTTTTCCAACCCGCGTTCACCGGTGTTGTTGCGGCTGCAAAACGTGTTGCAGGAGACGGAGCGGGCGTCACGCGCGCTGCAGGAACTGTCGAATGACCTGAAGCGCAATCCCAAGGCGCTGATCTCGGGCAAGGCCGCCTCCGAATAATCCGAACCAAGCCACAACCATGAGACCTGCCGCCATCCTGCCGTTTTTTTTCATCCTGTCTTGCGGCGTTCTTTCGCCGGTGAAGGACGCCTCGGTGAACCATGTGTTGGACGCCGTGGTTCCGGAGCGGGTGGTGACCGGCACCTCGCCCGTTGTGGCGATCGCCCGGCCGGCGCTGCCGGGGTATCTCGACCGCCAGCAACTTGTCAGCCGCGGCGCCGGTGGCAGGATCCTGATGAACTCGTTTCAACTCTGGGCCGAGCCGCTCGATCTGGGCATCTCCCGCGTCACCGCGCTCAATCTGGGCCGCCTCGCAAATTCGCACAACATCCAGCCGGTCGAGTCCTTCGTCGCCATGGACTATGACCACTTGCTGGAAATCCGCGTGACGCGCTTCGAGCCCGATGCCGGCGGCAACCTCGTGCTCGAATGTACATGGAAGCTCCAGCCGGT
Organism: Luteolibacter sp.; assembly: GCA_044345175.1. Taxonomy (GTDB): domain Bacteria; phylum Verrucomicrobiota; class Verrucomicrobiia; order Verrucomicrobiales; family Akkermansiaceae; genus Luteolibacter. The sequence goes on along the minus strand of JBIJBN010000108.1, from coordinate 4,576 downwards.
ATCCGGCCGCGCCACCGCGCCCCGCGCCTTCCGCACCAGCATCGCCGTGCCGGTGATGCGCGATCCGCTCGCTCCGCAGACCGATCGGATCGCCGCGATGGACGAGGCGCTCGCGCGTCTTGCGCGTGAGATCGCCCGGACATTGTGAGGCGCCCGGGATGCTTAAAATTCGGCGCTCTGGTGGCGTGTGGCATCCAGCAGCGGGCGCACATTGACGTTGCCCGGAATGCCGATGGCGACGCAGTGCAGCAGGCCGCGTTTGCTGATCAGTGAGTCCGAGGGGATGCGCACCACCTTCCAGTTGGGCAGCACTCTACTGTAGATGTCCTCCGCCTCCTGTTCGAGAGCGGGATCCACATCCGAGAAGGATGGCATCAGGAGCACGCCGTTGACGAGCAGGATGTTGCAATATGTCCGCCAGTGACCTTCGGGACTGCGGGGAGGCATCGGCATGCGGGTGACGATCATCGGCCCCATGGAGGTTTGTTCCGCGGCAAGCAGCCTTGCGGCATCGTCGAGGATGCCGGCATTGACCTCGTCGTAGGCGGGGTCATAGCGGCCGATGACGACATGGTTGCGGCGCAGGAAGGTGAGGAACATGTCCACATGGCCTGTGGGCTCGCCCTCCAGCTCGCGCACGAAGGTCCATGAGCGGCAGCCGAGGTTTTTGGCGAAAATCTCACCGATGGACCGGGGTGTGAGATGGCGGTTTTCCTCGCGGGTCATGACGCGGGTGGTGGTGACCAGCAGTCCATCGCCATTGAACATGATGTTGCCACCTTCCACGATCAATGGCATGTGGATGAGCGGCAGCCCGAGCATTTGGGCGATCGATGCGTTGAAATCGTCGTCGCGGTTGCGGTTCTGGTCGGATTCCGCGTTGTAGCGGGCATCCACCACCGCCAGGCGGCCGTCCGACCAACGCGAGAAGATCGGCCCGAAATCACGCAACCACATCGAGTTGAGCGGGTGCTGGAGGATGTGGATGCTGTTGTCAGGCAAGCCGGCATCGGCGATCAGGTCGCGTGCGAGATCGGCCTCCTCGTCGTTGTTGACCAGGGTGATCACCGGCACCCGGTCATACACCGCCCGGACGATTTCCTGGAAAGCCTTCTGGTGGTAGAGCACCATTTCATTCGCGCCGATGAGCAGCGCGCTGCGCGGCTGGTAATCGGCCTTGACGCTCTGGGAGACGATCGGCGAGTCGCTTCCGGTGATTGAAGGGGCGGATGTCGGGGTTTGGGTATCGATTGCGGGTGCCGGTTTTGCGGGTTGCGTGGCCGGCGTTTTGAGGGTGGTGGTGTCGGGCGCGGCCCGCGGTGTGCGGTTTTGCTGCCATGCGCTGCCGAGGAGGAATGCCGCCATGGCGACGATGGCGCATGTCCCCATCCACGTGGCGCGGGAGCGCCATGGTGAGTGCCGCGCTGCGGGTTGGGAATGGTCCGGTGACCGGCCGGAAGGCTTCATGGCGATGTTGGCAATGGGAATCTCCTCGGCGATCCGGGATGGATCACCATCTGTGCCGCGGTCCGTCGGGGCGGAATGGAATCCCGGATTTCCGGAGCGGGGAACATGGCGCGGGAGATTAGACTTCCGGACAGTGTTGCCAATCCTGTTTTGTGAAAAAACGGCCCGGTTTAATTTTTTTTCCGGTGTGATTTGAACCACTTTCTGAAGTCGCCGCCATGGGAGTCCGGCAGCGTGCGCTGGCCCAGCCAGTCCTGGAGCGGCTTGATGGGCGCGACGTGGATCGGCAGGTGGTTCATCGCTTTGGACATGGTCATCGCGGTGCGCCAAAGCGAAGGACTGGTGGCGAGAGTGGCGAAGGGCGACATGGGCACCGCGGCAGGTGAGTGGACCTGCTCGCGCTTCGCCTTGTCGCGCAGCCGCAGCAGCAGGTCGGGAATCGGGATGTCCACCGGGCATACCTCGTTGCATGCTCCGCAAAGCGAGGACGCCTTGGGCAGGTCGGCCAGTTCCGGGAAGCGGTCGCCGAAGAGCAGGGGTGAGAGCACCGCGCCGACCGGGCCGCCATAGGTCGAGCGGTAGGCATGGCCCGAGGCCTGGCGATAGACCGGGCAGACGTTCTGGCATGCGCCGCAGCGGATGCAGCGGAGGATTTCCCGGCAGTTGGAGGCGAGCACGTCGGTGCGGCCGTTGTCCATGAAGACAACGTGCATGTGTTCCGGGCCGTCGGGTTGGCCGGGTGATTTCGGGCCATTGATGAACTCGGTGTAGACCGTGAGTTGCTGGCCGGTGGCGGAGCGTCCGAGGAGGTTGAGGAAAACCGCCAGGTCTTTTTCCCGCGGGATGATTTTCTCGATGCCGACCAGCGCGATGTGGACGGGCACCGGGGCCATGCCGAAGCGCGAGTTGCCCTCGTTGGTGACCAGCAGGATGCGGCCGCTGTCCGCGCAGACGAAGTTGGCGCCGGTGATCCCGGCCTGGGCCTGCATGTATCGTTCCCGCAGGAAAACCCGCGCGCGGCGGGTGATGGTTCCAGGGTCGTCGTTGTAATCCGCGGCGATGCCCTCGCGCTGGAAGGTGCGGGCGATCTCGCGGCGGTTCTTGTGGATGATGGGCTTGACGATGTGCGACGGTTCGTCGCCGTCCAGCTGCACGATGAACTCTCCGAGGTCGGACTCGAGGCACTCGATGCCGTTCTCGATGAGAAACGGGTTGAGGTGGATTTCCTCGGCCGCCATGGTTTTCGACTTGGTGAGCTGCGTCACGCCGTGGGAGCGCAGGATGTCGAGGATGGTTTGTTTGGCATCGTCGCCGGTGGCGGCGTAGTGGACCTTCGCGCCGCGCGAGACCAGCGCCTGTTCGGCTTGTTCGAGGTATCCCTCGAGATGGTGGAGCGTGTGGTCCTTGATGGCGGCGGCCAGCTTGCGGATCGCATCGGGATCCTCGTAGTCGTGATGCAGCGACTTGTAGCGCTTTTCGGTTCCCGCCGACGAGCCATCGAGCACCGAGTGCTGTTTTTCGTCGGAGATGTTCCGTGCGTAGAGATCGATGAGTTGGTTGCCGATCATGACTTGAGCGTGTCGCGGAGGATCTGGATGACGTGCTTGTGCGGGACGGGGCGTCCCTGGGTGGTGGCGAGGCCGGCAAGGTGCATGAGGCAGGACATGTCGATGCCACAGAGCATGTCGGGAGCGGTGTCGAGGATGTGGTCGAGCTTGAGGGATCCCATCTGGCCGGAGATGTGGGGGAAGGTGACCGAGAAGGTGCCGCCGAAGCCGCAGCATTGTTCCTGCTGGCCGAAAGGGATGACCTCGGCGTTTTCGATGGATGCGAGCAGGGTGCGGACGGCTTTGCCGGTGCCGGTGCCGCGGCTGTGGCACGAGCGGTGGAAGGCGATGCGTGTGGGTTTGTCGAACTTTCCGGGCCAGGTCTTGATGCCGAGGCCGTTGTAGATGAAATCGATGAGTTCCCAGGTGCGGTTGGCGAGCGACTGGATGGCCGGGTCCGGATTTTCCTCGAACTGGAGGAGGTTGCCATGGCGGTTCATGGCCGCGCAAGAGCCGGAGGGCACGATCACCGGCAGATCGCCTGCGAACACACCGGCGGTGTGTTTGGCGACCTTGCGTGAGGCGGCCCATTCGCCGGAGTTGAATGCCGGCTGGCTGCAGCAGGTCTGGTCCTCGGGGAAATCGACGGAGATGCCGAGATGCTCGAGGATTTCGACGGTGGCGCGGGCCACGTCGTCATAGAAAGCGTCACAAAGGCAGGTGCCCATCAGGAGCACCCGTTTGCCGAGAGGGCGGGCGGTGGGATTGGCCATGGGAAATGGTTTCCCCGGAGAGTAGGCGGCGTGCCGGCATCCGCAATCCGGAAAGCGCGATCCGCGGGAATTTCATTTCATGGCGCCGCATTGACGCAGGGGGGCGTTGTGCGGAGCGTCCGCCGCCCGGGCTTGCCTCGCGGTCCGGTCTTTGTGAGGATCATGGCCATGCCGCGCATCGCCCTGCTCCAGTCCGGAACCTTCGCCACCAAGGCCGGGGCGTTCGAGCATCATGAGACGTTGATCCGCCGGGCTGCGGCGCAAGGCGCGGACATCGTGGTCACCCAGGAGCTGTTTCTCACGCCTTACTTCTGCACGGTGCAGGATCCGGCGCTTTTTGATCTGGCGGATCCTTTGCCGGGGCCGGTCACCGACCGCTTGGGTGTGCTTGCCGGCGAGCTTGGGGTGGTATTGGTTTCCTCGCTCTTCGAGCACCGCGGGCCGGGGCTTTATCACAACACCGCGGCAGTGCATGATGCGGACGGCCGCCTGCTCGGATTGTATCGCAAGGCCCACATTCCGCAGGATCCGGCCTTCGAGGAGAAATTCTATTTCACACCCGGCGACAGCGGCTGGCCGGTTTGGGACACCCGGTTCGGCAGGATCGGCGTGTTGATTTGCTGGGACCAGTGGTATCCCGAGGCGGCCCGCCTGATGGCTCTCGGCGGTGCGCAGGTGTTGGTTTATCCCACCGCCATCGGCTGGCTCCCCGAGGAAAAAGCCGCACTCGGCGAGGCCCAGCACAATGCATGGGAGACCGTGCAACGCGGCCATGCGGTGGCCAACGGC
>JBIJBN010000211.1:0-3941 GCA_044345175.1 Luteolibacter sp. | reverse complement strand
CAACCTCCCGGACATGCCGGGATTCACCGAAAAAAAGCTGAACAGCATGAACGCGGTGGCGTTCGTCGGCCCCATGATGGTGTGGCGGGACGCGGAAAACAACGGCGCGACCATCGCCGCCACCGCGGTGCACAGCACCCCGTATACCACCGGCACACCCGCAATCGCGGCAAACGCGACCGCCTGTGAGATCGCCAGCAGCGTGACGTTTCCCGCGGCACGCGCGTCATCGCGCAGCTTGTGCCGGTTGTAACTCCGCAGCGGGCCGATGAACGGCAGCAGCACGACATGCCCTTGCGCGAAGTGATTCCCGGCCTCGCGGCCCGCCCGGGTGATCTTGCGGAGGATCTTCATGCCGCCTTGCGCTTTACCTGAACCGGGCCCTGCGGAAAAGCAGCAAACCTAACAAAACACAGGCGGCATTCGGCGCCCACAACACCGCGGCGGCCGTGACATCGGATTTGAAATGCTCCGCCAGCACCGTGACCAGGAAATAACCGGTCCCGATCAGCAGGCTGAGCATCAGCCCGCCGGAGGATTCCTTGCGGCGTGAATTCAGCCCGAGCGGCACCGCGATGAACGCGAAAGCGACGCAGGCCATCGAAAACGAGTAGCGCTTCGCAATCTCAAGCCGCAGCCGCACCTTGCGGCCAGCATCAAGCAAAGGGTCATTGGCGAGCATGTCACGGATCTCCACGTTGGTCATTGCGCTCGGACGTTTCTTCCGGGCGCGCGGGTCCCTCAGATCGATGAGCAGCGGCTCGGCCTTGCCCGCGAAGGCGGTCTCAAACCCGCCGTCACGCCCGCGCGTCTCGAAATACGCGTTCTCCAGCTTGATGCGCAGCTGGTTGCGCGCGTGATCCACCGCCAGCGCGGCGCGCTCCGCATGCACATACGTGGATGCCCCGTCGCCGCCAGCGGCCACATGGTGGAAATGAAACCCCTCGACCCACCCGCCGCGCCTGCCCTCGATCAGCAGCTTGCGCACCTCGCCGCCATTCTCGTTGAAGGCACCCTGCACCACACCCGGCTTGAGAAGCGAGTCGGGATCGCGCGATGCCTGCTCATACAGCAGCTGGGCCGATGTGGCTTTGGAGTGGGGCACCACGTTGATGTTGATCCACAGGCTTGCCGCGGAAAGCAGGGCGCCAATCACAAACACCGGCAGCGACAGCCGCACCAGGCCCACACCCGCCACCCGGAAGGCGGTGATCTCGTGCCCGGCCGAAAGTCGGCCGAAAACCAACAGCACCGCCGACAAGAACCCCCATGGGATGGTATACATCAGCGAAAGCGGCAACACACTCAACACGAAGCGCAACACCAGCTCCAACGGCGCCCCCTGTTCCACCAGCAGCGGCTGGATCCGCTTGAAAAGGTTTCCCAACCCCAACACCAAACCCAGGATCATCACGGCAAAAAACGTGCCCATGAGCACCTGCCTGCCGATGTAACGGTCCGATATGCGCGTCATTCGCCGACAATCTGCCGCCGCGCGCCCCGGCTGTCGAGACCGGATCGGACCACAGCGCCGGCGCCTCACCCGCCGTCCTGCGCCGCGCGGATGTCCTGCACGACCAACTGCAGGGTGGTGCGCCCGCGATAGGTGTTGCGGTCGATGCAGAACGCCACATCCCACGGCGGATCCGGCAGCGGATGCTCACCTCCCCCGAAAAACACCGCGTCCTGCTCATGATAACCTTGCCGCAACATGAATCGCAAATGGTGGTTTTTCATGTGCAGGGGCGGGCGGCTCAGGCCGATGCCGCGGGAAATGAAAACCGGCTGCGGGTTGCCGTTGCCGAAGGGCTGCAGCAGGTCATACTCCGCGAGGAATTCCAACGAGAGCTGGTCGAATGAAATCTCGGCGTCGTAATGCAGTTTCGGCCGTCGCTGCTCTTCGGTCGTGTTTTCCAGCACATAGCGCGCAAGCTTCTCCCTGAACGCGTCGATCCGCCGCTCATGGATCGAGAGCCCGGCCGCCATCGCGTGCCCGCCACCCGCCAGCAACTGGTCGCCACAGCAACGCAGCGCGTCCACCAGCGAGACGCCGTCAATGCTCCGGCCGGATCCCTTGCCCACCCCGTCGCCGCCGATCGCAATGATGAAGGTGGGCTTGTGATGCTGTCGCATCAGGCGCGAGGCGACGATGCCGACCACACCATGGTGCCACGAACGCGAGCCCAGCACGATCACCGGATCACGCCGCGCGTCGAAGCCGCTGCTCAACATGTCCCTCGCCTCGCGCCGGATCAGCGCCTCGTGTGTCTTGCGGCGCACATTGTAATCGTCAAGCTTCAACGCCAGCTCCCGGGCCTCACGGCGGCAATCGGTCACCAGCACGGCAAGCGCATCCTCGGGCACATCCATCCGCCCGGCCGCATTGAGCCGCGGCCCGATGCGGAAGCCCACGTCGAACGAGGTGGCGCTTCCGTTCATGCCCGTGACATCCTGCAGCGCGCGCAGTCCGGGATTGAGCGTGTTGGGCAGATGCCTCAGGCCGTGGCGCACCAGCAGGCGGTTCTCGCCAATCATCGGCACGATGTCGGAGATCGTGGCCACGGCCACAAGATCGATCAGCGTCTTCAGGTCAAGATCCGTCGGCCGGGTCCTCACCAGCGCATGACCCAGCTTGAAAACCACCCCGGCGGCACAAAGATAGGTGAAGTCGCTGCCGCATTTCGGGTTCACAAGGGCATGGCAGTCCGGCCGCCGGTCCGGCAGCGGTTCGTGGTGGTCCACGATCAGGACATCGATCCCCTGTGCACGCAGCCACGCCACCTCCGCGATGGATACCGTGCCGCAATCCACCGTAATCAGCAAATCCGGCCGGGGCCCTTCGTCCAAGCAGCGTTTCAACGCGGCCTCGCTCAGACCATAGCCCTCCGGCCCTCGCCGCGGTATGAAGTGCCGCGGCATCAGGCCGTAGCTCATCAGGATGCGCCGCATCAGGGTGATGGATGCCACTCCATCCACGTCGTAGTCGCCATAAATGCAGATTTCCTGTTTGCGATCCACCGCCTCCAGAATCCGCTCCACAGCCGGCCGCATCTCCGGAATCAGGAACGGATCCGACAAATCCTTCAGCTTCGGACGCAGGTAGGATTCCAGATCCACCCCCGGCGGCAACCCCCGCTGGCGGATCAAATGCTCCAATATCGGCGGAAACGACCCATCACCCGCCCCCGGCCCACTCTGGAACGGAGCGCCTCGGGGAATCCACTTGAACGGCTGGGCACGCATCAACGCCACGCAACCTAGTGAGCAATCACTCCCCGGTTCAAGATTTGAAAACCAATTCCATCCCGCTGCCGGGTCATTTCCGGTCATGGGACAGTCTGTCTCATGCAAAATGCGCCAAATTGTCACTTTTCGCCTTCAAGGGACCCATCACGGATTCGACAGATAATCCACAAAGCACTCAAAATGAATCGATTGAAAAAAATAAAACTCAGCTGGCACAAGCCATGCAAAAGCCTCCTTGCGCTCACGTCCATCCGGACAAGTGCTGAAAGGAAACCATTTTTATGTCCAAAATCCTCGGAATCGACCTCGGCACCACCAATTCCTGCATGGCCGTCATGGAAGGCGGCGAACCGGTGGTCCTCGAAAACTCGGAAGGCGCACGCACCACCCCCTCGGTGGTCGCTTTCGCCAAAAACGGCGAACGCCTCGTCGGCCAGGCCGCCAAACGCCAGGCCATCACCAACCCGAAAAACACGATCTTCTCCGCCAAACGACTGATCGGCCGCAAATTCGCCGAACTGACCGACGCGGACAAACGCATGCCCTACACGATCGTCGCCGCACCCAATGGCGACGCCCACATCCAGGTCGAGGTGGCCGGCGAAACCAAGACCTTCTCGCCCCAGGAAATCTCCGCCATGATCCTCGGCAAACTCAAGGCGGACGCCGAGGCCAAACTCGGTGAAACCATCAAA
>JBIJBN010000307.1:0-2604 GCA_044345175.1 Luteolibacter sp. | reverse complement strand
GTCATCACCGTGCCGGCCTACTTCAACGACTCCCAGCGCAACGCCACCAAGGCCGCCGGCGAAATCGCAGGCCTCGAGGTGCTCCGCATCATCAACGAACCCACCGCAGCAGCCCTCGCCTACGGACTGGACAAGAAAGCCGACGAGAAAATCGCGGTTTACGACCTCGGCGGCGGCACCTTCGACATCTCGGTGCTCGAAATCGGCGACGGAGTCTTCGAGGTGCTCGCCACCGACGGCGACACCAAACTCGGTGGCGACGATTGGGACAACACACTCATCCAGTGGATCGTCGGCGAATTCAAAAAAGACCAGGGCATCGACCTCTCCGGCCAGCCGGATGCCCTGCAACGCATCAAGGAGGAGGCGGAAAAAGCCAAAATCGCGCTCTCATCCTCCCAGTCCTATGACATTTCACTGCCCTTTATCACCGCCGATGCCACCGGGCCCAAACACATCCAGCTCAATCTCACCCGCGCCAAGCTCGAGCAACTCACCGATCCGCTCTTCGAGCGCACCAAGAAGCCGGTGCGCGACTGCCTCGCCGAAGCCGGCGTCTCGGCCTCGCAAATCGACGAACTCGTGCTCGTCGGCGGCATGACCCGCATGCCCAAGGTGGTCGAGACCGCCCGCGATCTCGCCGGCCAGACACCCCACCAGGGCGTCAACCCGGATGAAGTCGTGGCCATCGGCGCCTCCATCCAGGGCGGCGTGCTGCGCGGCGACGTCAAGGACGTGCTGCTGCTCGATGTCACTCCCCTCACGCTGTCGATCGAAACCGAGGGCTCGCGTGCGACCGCCATGATCGAGCGCAACACCACCATCCCCGCCAAGAAATCCCAGATCTTCTCCACCGCCGCCGACAACCAACCGGCAGTGGACATCCGCATCTGCCAAGGCGAGCGCCCGATGTTCTCGGACAACAAACTGCTCGGGAACTTCCGGCTCGACGGCATCTCCGCCGCCCGCCGCGGCGAACCGCAGATCGAGGTGACCTTCGATATCGACGCCAACGGCATCCTCCACGTCTCCGCCAAGGACAAACAGTCCGGCAAGGAACAGAAAATCTCCATCCAGGGATCCTCGGGCCTCTCCAAGGACGAAATCGAACAGGCCAAACGCGATGCCGAGGCCCACGCCGAGGAGGACCGCAAACGCGCCGAAAAAGTGGACGCCTGCAACAAGGCGGAAAACCTCGTCTTCTCGGTCGAGAAACAACTCTCCGAACTCGGCGAAAACGCCCCGGCCGAACTCAAGACCATGCTCGAGGAGAAAATCAAGGCGGTCCGGGACGCCATCGCCAGCGATGACATCAACCGCATCCAAAGCTCCGCTTCCGACCTCGAAAACTCGCTCCAGGCGCTCTATCAGGCCGCCCAGCAGGCCCAAGCCGGTCCGCCGCCAGGCGCCGCCGCCGAACCCGCCCCCGAGGACGGACCTTCCGGGCCGAAGCAGGCCAAAGGCAAGGTCGTGGACGCGGAGGTCGTCGACTGACCCCCGCCGCCGGAGCCACCTCCCGCGGCCTCCCACATACACTTTCCACGCCGCTCACCCGGCGTGGCCTCTCACATCCAAACCAACAACCAAACACACAACAACATGGCCAACATCAAACCACTCGGACAACGCGTCCTCGTCAAACGCATCGAAGCCGATGCCGTAAGCGCCGGCGGAATCGTCCTGCCGGACACCGCCAAGGAAAAACCCCAGGAGGCGGAAGTCCTCGCACTCGGAACCGGCGGCAAGGACGACAACGGCAACGACATCGTCTGGCACGTGAAAACCGGCGACAAGGTCCTGATCTCCAAATACGGCGGCACCGAAGTGAAAATCGACGGCCAGGAAGTCCTCATCATCAACCAGAACGACATCCTCGGCGTCGTCGGCTGATCCCAAGAGATCCGACCAATCCGTCGGATTCAACCCATCTAACAAAAGTAAAACCAACAAACCACCATGGCCAAACAACTGCAATTCGACGAAACCGCACGCCACGCCCTGCTGCGCGGCGTTGAGAAACTCGCCCGCGCCGTCAAGGCAACCCTCGGCCCCGCCGGCCGCAACGTCATCCTCGACAAGAAATTCGGCTCCCCCACCATCACCAAGGACGGTGTCTCGGTCGCCAAGGAGATCGAACTCGAGGACCCCTACGAAAACATGGGCGCCCAGCTGATCCGCGAGGTCTCCAGCAAGACCAGCGACATCGCCGGAGACGGCACCACCACCGCCACAGTGCTTGCCGAGGCCATCTACAAGGAAGGCCTGCGCAACGTCACCGCCGGCGCCAACTCGATCTCGCTCCAGCGCGGCATCATGAAGGCCACCGAGGCGATCGTCACCGAGCTCAAGAAACTCTCCAAGCCGGTCTCCGACGCCAAGGAAATCGCCCAGGTCGCATCGATCTCCGCCAACTCGGACAGCGAGATCGGCCAAATCATCGCCGACGCGATGGACAAGGTCGGCAAGGACGGCACCATCACCGTGGAGGAGGCCAAGGGCATCGAGACCACTCTCGAGGTGGTCGAGGGCATGCAGTTCGACAAGGGCTACCTCAGCCCCTACTTCGTGACCAGCGCCGAGAGCATGGAAGCCCTGCTCGAGGAT
>JBIJBN010000107.1:0-6573 GCA_044345175.1 Luteolibacter sp. | reverse complement strand
GCGATCGTGCGCCGGGCCACCTTGATGCCCTGTTTGGCGAGCGCCTTCATCAGTGCCTCGTCTGACATCGGTTTGGCCGGATTTTCCGCGGCGACAAGTTGTTGGATGGCCTCGCGCACACCCGCGATGGAGACTTCCGTGCCATCTTGCGTCTGGTAGCCGGTCGCGAAAAACGACCGCATTTCCATCAATCCCTGGGGTGTGAGCAGGTATTTGCCGGCCACCGCCCGCGAGACGGTGGTGGCATGCATGCCGAGTTCGTCGGCGATTTCGTTCATCGTCAGCGGTCGCAGGAAGCGCGGGCCCTTGTGGAAAAACTCCGGCTGGTGCTCGATGAGCTTGTGGGCGATGGCCAGGATCGTCTCCTGGCGCAGCGAGATCGAGCGGATCAGGCTGCGGCCGTCGCGGATGCGCTCGCGCAGGAACTGCCGGGCCTTGGCGTCCAGTCCGTTGTTGCCGATCATGTCCTTGTAATAATCATTGATCCGCAGGTTGGGCAGGTGCTCGCCAGTGAGCCGGGCTTCGAGCGCGCCGGCGGCGTTTCGCTCGATCACCACGTCGGGCTGGATGTAGGGATTGCCGCCGGGATTGAAATCGCCGCCTGGATTCGGCGTGAGGCGGCCGATGCGGGCGGCCGCCTCCACCACCCGCTCGACGCTGGTGCCGAGTTCGCGCGCGATCTGCGGGTGGCGCTTGCGCGCCAGATCCTCGAGGTGGTCGCGCACGATTTTGTATTCGATGGTGTCTTTGGCCCCCTTGTGTTCGAGTTGCAGCAGGAGTGACTCCGGGATGCCCGAGGCGCCGATGCCGGCCGGATCGAACGACTGGACCAGGCGCAGCGCCGCCTTGAGTGGTCCGGCCCCGAGGCCGAGGCGCGCGCCCAATTCCTTGAGCGGCAGGTCCAGAAAGCCGCGCTCGTCCAGATTGCCGAGAATCGCCTCCGCCGCCTTGCGGACGTCCGGCTCCACCATCGAAAGATCGAGTTGTTGCTGCAGATGCTGCTGCAGCGTCACCGGTGCCACGATCGAATCATACAACCGCTGGCGCCGCTCCTCGTCGTCCTGCGTCCATGGTGCGTTCCTGCCCTCGGCGATCGCCCGGTCCCGCCAGTCGTCATCGGTCTCATTGAGGTAATCCAGCGAATCGGCCGCCTCGGGGTCCGGCGAGTCTTCGTCGAGTGAGATCGATTCGGTGGCGTCCTCCAGCACCGGATTGGTCTCCAGCGCCTGCGTGATCAGGTGCGAGAGTTCCAGCGTCCCGGCCTGCAGGATTTCCAGACTCTTGCGCATCTGGGGCGCCAGCGTCTGCTGCTGTGAAAGGGACTGGTGAATTGAAAAATCCGACATGGCCGGGCAAAAAACTTGCCACTGGCAGTATGTCGGATTCCTGACCAATGTGAAGCAAAATACGTGCCATTTGCGGGTTTTTATCCATCCACAACCAGGTGCGGATGCAGCGGGCGGGCCGGTGCTTGCGGGGTATGTTCCGGCGGGTTGTCGGGCATGGCATGACCGGCTTGCAGAAGATCGTGCTGTTGGTGTTGTCGAACGTGTTCATGACCTTCGCGTGGTGTGCGCAGCTGGGCGACCTGCGTGACAAGCCGTGGGTCGTGGCGGCGTTGGCATCCTGGGGGATTGCGTTTTTCGAGTATCTGATCCACGTGCCGGCGAACCGGCTGGGTCATCAGGTTTTCAGTCTGGCGCAGCTCAAGCTGCTGCAGGAGGCGGTGACGCTTGCGGTGTTTGTTCCTTTCGCGGTGTTTTACATGAGGGAGAAGCTCACGTGGAACCATGCGGGCGCGGCATTGTGTCTGATGGGCGCGGTGTTTTTCATTTTCCGGCGTCAGGATGGCGGCGATTGCGGTTGCGCGCGGCGTTGCGCCGCGGGATGCTGCCGCCGGTTTGAATCCGTCCGCATGAAGAGACACTATCTGAGGCTGGTCCGCCAGGCGCTGCGGTCGTTGCGCCATCCGCAGCTGCGCGACCGGCCGTGGTGGCGCGCGATCATGCGGCCCGTGACGAACCGCGCGTTGTGGATTCCGTGCCGCGACACGGTGGCGGCGGGCATGGCGATCGGCCTGTTTTTCTCGATGATGCTGATGCCTTTCCAGATGATTCCGGCGGCCTTGCTGGCGATGCGGCTGAAGGCCAACGTGCCGTTTGCGATCGCCTCGTGCTGGGTCACCAATCCGGTCACCACGCCACCGGTGCTGTTCGGTCAATACGTGTTGGGCAAGTGGCTGCGTGACACGTTGTCGGTGCCGATGCCGCCGTTCCTTGTGAAGGTCCAGTTCGATGTTCCGGCGGTGGGCCAGCTGAATGCGGCGAGCTTCATTCTCGGGATGATTGTCTCGGCGGTGCTGCTTTCGTTGGTTGCGTTTCCGCTGGTGCATCTTTTTTCGGCGTTGATGCCGCAGCATCTGCCGGTCCGCCGCCGGAGGTCCGGCGTGCGCCGATCCGCCTGCGTCGGGGGTGCTGCCGATGGCGCAGCGGCCGGATCCGACGGTGCATGAGGTTTTGCCGCGGGTGGTGCGGGCGGGGGATGTCGATTTTTTACCGCTGGTGAATCACCGCTTGGCAGTCGGGGGGATCCGCGCGAATGATGGAGGGGCGAGATGCAGTATCGTGAGGCGACAGAGTGGTTGTTTTCCACGCAGATGTTCGGGATCAAGCTCGGGTTGGACGGGGCGCGGCATTTGTTGCGGGAGTTTCTGGCGTATCCTGCGCATGACACCCGGGTGATTCACGTTGCGGGCACGAATGGCAAGGGCAGCACCTGCGCGATGATCGACAGCATTGCGCGGGCGTGCGGGCGGCGGTGCGGGTTGTTCACCTCGCCGCATTTGGTGGATTTCCGCGAGCGCATCCGGGTTTCCGGCAGGGAGATTCCGGAGGAGGAATGTGCCGCGATGCTTGTGTCGTTGCGGGACATCTGCGGGCGGATGGAGGTGCATCCCACGTTTTTCGAGATCACGCTGGCACTGGGGATGCGCTGGTTCCGTGAGTGCGGGTGTGACTTGATTGTGCTGGAGACCGGCATGGGCGGGCGCTTGGACGCGACCACCGCGGTGCCTGCCGATGTGTGCGTGATTACACAAGTGGGGATGGATCACAGCCAGTGGCTGGGTGACACGCTTGAAAAGATTGCTGCGGAGAAAGCGGGGATTTTCGTGTTTGGCAAGCCGGCGTTGTCATCGCCGCAGCCGCCCGGGGTGCGTTCCGTTCTGGAGAAGGCGGCCAATGAGGTCCGCGCGCCGCTTGAGTTTGTGGACGCGCCGTTGGGCGGGTATCCGGTCGCGCTGGCGGGCGAGCACCAGCGGTGGAATGCCGCGCTTGCGGTGGCGGCGTTGCACCGTGCCGGGCTGCCGCTGCGCGAGGAGAACGTGCGTTATGGATTGGCGCATGTGGGTTGGCCCGGGCGTTTTGAGGAAATTGTTCCGGGTGTGGTGTTGGACGGGGCGCACAACGAGGATGCGGCGCGGGTGCTGGTGGCGACATGGACGGGCAGGTTTCCGGGAGTGAAATGCGCGTTGTTGTTCAGTGCGGTGGCAGACAAGGAAATCGCGGTGATGTTGGAGATTCTCGCGCCGCTTGCCGTGGAAATCTTTTTTTGTCCGGTGGATTCGCCGCGTGCGGTGTCGCCGGACGCGCTGGCGGCGTGCCTGCCTGCGGATGCGCCGCCGCACCAGGTCCACGGCTCGTTCGGCGCGGCGTATGAAGCCGCCCGTGCGCGTGGTGTGCCGATGCTGGTGGCCGGGTCGTTGTTTCTGGTTGGCGAGGCGCGTGCCCGGATCCTGGGGTTGGATTTCCGCCCGAGCACGCAGTGATGGCGGAATGGTGCGGGCGCAGGGGTGCCGCTCCCCTGTAAGCCGGATTCTGTCCACCCCTTGCGGGGCTGGACGGCCATTTCTCTCACTCCGCCGGAGCGGAGCGCCCCGCTTGCGCGGGATGCGACCAATACCCGGGGATTGGGCGGGCGGGCAGCCCTTCCCCTGTTCTGTCTTGCACCGCGCGGGGTTTGCCGTGCCGCCGTGGTTGCCCTTGGCGCGGTGGGCTCTTACCCCACCATTTCACCCTTGCCCGCGCCCTTGCGGGCCGTTGGCGGTATGATTTCTGTGGCACTTTCCGTCCGGGTTCCTCGCGGTTCCCGTCCCCCATTTTCATGAGGCGCGCTGCCCTGTGGTGTCCGGACTTTCCTCAGCCGCCACTTGCGTGGTGACTGCGGCCGTCCGGGGAGCGGCACCAGCATGATGGCTGCGGACGGGTGGCATTCCAAGGAAAAGATTACCGGTGGCATGCGGGAGGTGCGGAAAACATCCGGATTCGTGTTGCGCGCGCATGGGTGTGGTGGAATGTTGCCATTGCGGTGACAGGCACTGGAGCCATGAAGGGAACGCTTGAAAGATGGAATCGGGTGGATCGTGACGGGGTCGCCGCCGCGTTGAGCGTGGTTCCGGGTCTCGGTCACCTTTACAAACACCATTACTCCGCGGGTTTCGGCATCCTGATCATCGGCAATGTATTGGTGGCGTTTGTCTCGGGATTGTTGTTTTTCGCCACGCTCGGCATTTCGTTGATCCTGATCCCGGCGGCATGGATCGCGGGTGTGGCGCTTGCCGCCGGCCATGCTGCCGACTGGCACGGCCGCCATCGATGGCCGGTTCCTTGGAGGGAGCCGCACCGCGCGCGCCTCAATCGCCGCACTTGAGGCGCGATCGTTCCTCCGCGACAAATCACCCATTGCACTCCCCCCATGAAAAAAATCATCATTGCCGCCAATCTGGGCAATCTGAGGGTTCTGAAGGTCCGCGAGGCGGGCGATGATCCGATCGAGCAGGCGCATCTGGTCGAGGAGACCGGTGAGTCGGGCAAACAGCATGTCAAATCCATCCGCGAGACCGTGACCGACCAATCGGGCCGTTTCACGCGCAGCGGTGCCGTCGGCATGAACACCGGCATGTCGTATGGCGAGGAGCATGAGCTTGAAGCGGAGATCGAGCGCGCGGCATTGGGCCGGATTGCCGCGAGGATCGCATGCACGCTTTCTTCCGAGGGGAACCCTTCGTGGATTCTCGCCGCGCCGCAGCCGATTCTTGCCAGTCTTGAGAAGATCCTGCCGGTTGGCGCGCGCCAGTCACTGATCTCGACGGTGGGTGCGGATCTGACGCGCTGTCCGTTGTCCGAAATGGAGGCCCGCTTTCTTTGAAGCCGATGCGGAATGCGCGGGGAGACCGGGATTCCGGAGGTCCGGTGAGGGCCCGCGTCCGGCGTTTGCAAGCCGCGCGCGGGTGTGTCGGGCGTGAGCATGTGGATGCCTGCGAGCGGGAGCAGCGGCGGATCGGCCGTGATCTCCATGATGAGCTCGGGCAGCGGCTTGCGGGCATGTCGTACCTGAGCCACCAACTCGCGGTTATGCTTGAGGCGCGGGCGCTGCCGGAGGCCGGGAATGCCGCGAGGCTCGGCGCGCTGGCCAGTGAGACGCTCGGCATCATGCGTGCCCTTGCCCGCGGTCTGGATCCACCGGATCTGGCGCATGACGGATTGACCGCGGCGTTGGAGCGGTTGGCGCGGCACACGACGGAGATGTTTCCCGCGGCATGTCTGTTCGAGGCGCCGGATTGCGCGGTGTGTCCGGGGAAGGATGTTGCGTTGCATCTTTTCCGCATCGCCCAAGAGGCGGTGACCAATGCCGTGAGGCATGGCATGGCCACCATGGTCCGCATCTCCCTGAAAGCCGGCGGGGGTTGCCTGCTGCTTTCAATCGCGGACAACGGCAGCGGCATGCGGAAGCCGGATCACGCGGACGAGGGCATGGGCCTGCGCATCATGCGCTGCCGTGCGGAGGCGATCGGCGCGCGTTTGGAATGGATTCATCCGGAGGAAGGCGGAGTGGTCGTGATCTGCGGGATTTCCGCGGGTTCTTGACGGCCTGCCGGCGCGCGCGATATTCCATCATGGCTGCGGAGGAGCATCTTCATGATCCGTGGTTGGTGGCGGCATGGCCCGGCATGGGAGGTGTGGCGATCACCGCAGGGTATTATCTGATGTCGAAGCTGGGGATGCATCTTCTGCTGGAGTTTCCAGCCGGCGATTATTTCGATATCGGTCAGGTCGATGTGAAGGACGGGATGATTCTCCCGCGGCGGCTTCCGCGCAGCCGCCTGTTTCTCTGGAATGACCCGGAGCGCAGGCGGGATCTGATTGTTTTCATCGGCGAGGCCCAGCCGCCGGTGCGCGGCGGAGAGTTCTGCCGCAAGGTCATCGAGGAGGCGCGCAAGCTCGGTGTGCGGCGTGTCTTCACGTTTGCGGCGATGGCCACGGCCATGCGGCCGAAGGATGACTGCCGGGTGTTCGGCGCCGCCATCGACCGCGGGACGCTCGAGGAGTTCAGGCAGCTCGATGTGGACATTCTCGAAAGCGGCGCCATCAGCGGGCTCAATGGCGTGCTGCTGGGCGCGGCGGCGGCCGGCGGTCTTCCCGGCGGATGTCTGTTAGGTGAAATGCCGCACATCTTCCAGCAGATTCCCTTTCCCAAGGCCTCGCTCGCGGTGCTTGAGTTCTTTGGCGCGATGGC
>JBIJBN010000106.1:0-6622 GCA_044345175.1 Luteolibacter sp. | reverse complement strand
CCACGGTGAGCGCGAGGCCGTCGTCCTCCACGGGGACGACCCTATAGCGTTTGGCCGTTTCCTCGGTGACGGATTCGATGATGTTCGGATCGATGGTGATTTCCGAGAACCTGACGAAAGGGATGCCCGCGTTGGCGGCGAGGGTGCGTGCGATGTCCTCCTGGGTGAGCGGGGTGGAGGTCAGCAGGTGTTCGATGATGGTTTCGGTTCCGGACAGCACGCGCCTGGCCTTTTCAATGTCATCGGCGCTCACCAATCCGGCTTCGGCAAGCAGTTCTGCGAGGTAATCTTCGTTGGAAAACACGGGGCTTGGATTCCTGAAAAGGGTTTTTTGGGAGTTGTGGCGCGGGGCGCGTGCCTTGCCGCATCCTGAAGAGGGTGGCCAAGCGGGGATGCCGTTGTCAACCAGCCACATGGGGGGCGCGTGTGATTTCACCGCACCGCCCGGCCGCCGCGCTCACCTTGCCGCGACCAGGTCGTAGCCGCGCCAGTCGCCGATGGTCACCTCGGCGAATTCGCCGACCGGCAGCGACTCGTCCACGATCACCGCGCCGTCGATTTCCGGTGCGTCCCACTCGGTGCGTCCGGCGCCGGGTTGGTCGACGAGCACGCGGACACGCTTGCCGACCTGTGCGGCATTCACTTCGCCTGCGATTTCCTGGAGTGCCGCCATGGCGCGGGACCAGCGGCTTTTGCGGGTGGCGTGGTGGATGTGTCCGGGCATGCCGAAGGCGCGGGTTCCCTCCTCCTTCGAGTATTGGAACACGCCGGCGCGCTCGAAGCGGAACTCGCGGATGAAATCGAGGAGTTCCTGGAAATCCTCCTCCGTCTCGCCGGGGAAGCCGACGATGAAGGTGGTGCGGATGCCGATTCCCGGGATGCCCGCGCGCATGCGGCGCAGCAGGTCGCGGATGTGTGCCCCGGTGGTGACGCGTTTCATTGCGGTGAGCATGCGGTCGGAAATGTGCTGGAGCGGGATGTCCACGTATTTCGCCACCTTGTCGCAGGCGGCGATGGTCTCGATCAGCTCGTCCGACCAGTGGGCCGGATGGGTGTAGAGCAGGCGCACGCGGAAGTCGCCATCGATGGTGTTGATCCGGTGCAGCAGGGTGCAGAGCGATTCGCCCCGGGAGGAATCAACGGGCGAGCCGGGTTTCGCCCGTTCGCCTTCCCACAGGTCCATGCCGAAATAGGTGGTGTCCTGGGAAATCAGGTTGATCTCCCTGACGCCGGAGTTCACCAGTGCCTCCACCTCGCGGAACACCGACTCGCCGGTGCGCGAGCGGTGGCGGCCGCGGATTTTCGGAATGATGCAGAAGGTGCAGGTGTGGTTGCAGCCCTCGGCGATCTTGACGTAGGCGTAATGGTCCGGCGTGAGGCGCATGCGCGGTGTCGAGTAGTCCGGCACGTAGCGCGGCTTGAGCGTCACGAAGTCGCGCGGGTCATCGGTGGCTGCGGGGCCTTCGGTCTTGCCGACTTCCGAGGCGTTGATTTTGCCTAACAGGTTTTCAATGATCGGGGCCACCTTGGTGATCTGGTCGAGGCCGATGAAGGCATCGACCTCCGGCATGATGCCCGGCAGTTCGGTGGCGAAGCGCTGCGAGAGGCAGCCTGCGACGATGATTTTCTGGCGTTCGCGATCCGGGTCGTTTTTGCGGCCGTCCACCGCGCCGAAGATGGCGTCGATGGATTCCTGTTTCGCCATGTCGATGAACGAGCAGGTGTTGACGATCAGCACATCGGCGAGTTCCGGATCCGGGGTGAGCGCCATGCCCGCCTGCGCGAGGTGGCCGATCATCACTTCCGAATCGATGAGGTTTTTGGCGCAGCCGAGCGAGATGAGTCCGACGGTGGTCATGGGGCGGGCGGTTCCGGCGTGGTGGTGCGGCTTGTGCTTCAATAGGGCGGCGGCAGGATGAGTTCGTCGCCATTCCGCGGGTTGACCGGGCCGAAGCCGGGCAGGGGGTTTGCGATGCCGCCCTCGGCGGAGACCTCCGAGACCTTGAGCTGGCCGAGGATGCCGGTCTTGCGGCGGATGGCGAGAATGGTGCCCGGCTGGACCTGCTCGGGCATCAACACCTGGAAGGTGATGAAGCCGCCGTATTCGGCCTCGGCGACGTATTCCTGGACGCGGCCGACCAGCAGCGCTTCGGCGATCATGCGGGCGCGGCGCAGTTCGTTGTCGCCTTTTTCGAGGTCGCGCTGGTTGAGCAGCCCCTCCTCGTCCTGGGCGAGTTTCGCATCACGCGCGGCGCGCTCGGCCTCGATCTGGGCAAGGGCGGCCTCGTTGGCGGCGAGTTTGTCCTTCATTTGCCGGATGTCCTCGGCGTTTGCGGCGGGTGTGACGGTGGCCGGGGTGTTGGCCTTGAGTTGCTGGAGTTGGCGTTCGAGCTGCAGCTTGTCCTGTTCCGCGCGGAGTTCGGCGACTTGTTTCCTGAGGCGGGCGATTTCGTCCGGCGGGGCGTTTTGCACGCCGCGGTTCATGCCCTGCCACGACACTGCGAGCGCGCCGAGCAGCAGCGCGACGGTGGCGCCCAGGAGGAGTTTCATCGTGTCCATGGCCGCGACGGTGGCCGCCGCCGCGGCGGATGTCAACGCGGCACGGCGGCGCGTGCGGGGTCCGTGGCGCCAGTGATGCCGCCCGCCCGCGGCTGATGCGCTCATCCGCGCATCCACCGTTCCACGGCGAGGCGGATTCCGGCGGCCTTGTGCAGGGTTTCCTCGTATTCCGCGGCAGGGTCGGACTCGGCGACGATGCCCGCGCCGACTTGATAGGTGAGTCTGCCATTCCGGCGCACGAGGGTGCGGATGGCGATGTTGAACGCGCTCTCGCCGTGGTAGCCGAGCCAGCCGATGGCGCCGCAGTAGATGCCGCGCGGGGCTTGCTCGAGCTCGCGGATGATTTCCATGGCGCGTTTTTTCGGCGCGCCGGTGATGCTGCCGCCGGGGAAGCAGGCTGCCAGCGCGTCGATGGCGTCGGTCCCGGGTGCCAGTGTGCCGGTGATGGTGGAAACGAGGTGGTGCACTTGTGCGAGTGATTCCAGCCGCAGCATTTCCGTGACCTGGACGCTGCCGAACTCGCAGACCCGGCCGAGATCGTTGCGCAACAGGTCGGTGATCATGACGAGTTCGGAAATTTCCTTGGCGGATGTCTGCAGTTCATAGGCGGAACGCAGGTCGTCATCTGGATCTGCGAAACGCGGGCGCGTGCCCTTGATCGGTCTGGTCTCGATGTGGCGGCCCGAGATCCTGAGGAATGTCTCGGGCGAGGATGAGAGCACCTCGCATCCGTCCAGCGAAAGCCATGCGGCCATCGGCGCGGGGGAGGCTTCGCGCAACGACTCATACAGAGGAAACAGCGAACCGCCCGCCACAGGCGCCGCGAAGGCGTGGGAAAGGTTTGCCTGATAGATATCACCCGCGGCGATCCATTCCTTGATCCGCGCCACCCCCGTCATGAAGGCATCCCTGCCCGAGCATGCGGTGAAGGCTCCGACGCTTGCCGGTTCGTCACCGGCATCAAGGAGGTTTTCCGAGAGTGTGCCGGTCTCGTGCCATGTCCCGTCTTGGTGGCGGTGGACAAGCATTTCCGGATAATCGCCGAAGACGAAGGCGCCTTCGTAATCGACCCAGCCGCACAGGCCACCACCGGGCAATCCGTTATCGGCGCGCGCGGAGGGCGCGGCGGCGAGCGCGGCGGCGAGCATCGAGCGGTCGTCCGGATCATGGATCGAGCCCCGCAGGATCCGGGTCGGCTTGGCGGCGATCACCGAGAGCGCGGTGTTGTCCGAGGATGGCAGGTTGCCGACTGAATCGAAGAAAACCAATCCGGGCAGATGGCGGAGACCCGCCGCCACCTCAATGGGCGACAATCCGTCGAGCCGCGCCGGACGGGTGGGGGAGCGTGCCTTGGTTTCCGCCATTGATGCGGCAAGCAAGGGCCGCGCGGGCGCACAGGCAAGCATCTTTTCATGAACCATCCGGCTGCGCGGCGCAAGTCACCATTGCGTCGCGGTCCCGGTCGCGGGCAGCCATCAGTGGCAGCAGGACGGCAGTTTTTCCACGGCAGGCGCGGCATCCGGCGGGCTGCCGGAAAAACGCACCGGAATCGTGTCGTGCAGGCGCCAGCCGAGCATCAGTGCGGCAACCAGGGCCAAGCCGCGGCGCAGGCGTCCCATCGCCTTGGGCGTGAGCAGCGCGCGGATGCGGTGGAACTGGTGCTGCGCCAGCCACAACAACGGCACCGTGCCGAGACCGAATGCCACTGTGAACTCCGCCCCCTTCGCCGCGGAGCCCGCCAGCAACGCCGCGCCGAACACCAGGTAAAGCGGGCCGCATGGAAGGAAGGGCGTGAGCAAACCCATCGCCGCCGCACCGCCGCGGGCCGAGAGTCCGCCATTGCGGAACCGCACTCGCGCCGCCAACCGCGCGAGGAATGCAGGGCGCGGTATTTTCCTGTCCAGACCCAGCGCCATGACCAGCAACACAAGCACCATCATCCATGGCAGCAACACCGCGGGTGAGTCGAAAAACCACCGCAGCGGCTGTTGTCCCAAGGCGCCGCAGACCGCGCCGGTCACTCCGTAGGAAAACAGGCGCGCGCCATGATAGAGCGAGGCCGCGGCGAGGCGCTCGCCCTCGGATTTCGCCAGCGTGCCGAGACCGCATGCGATCGGGCCGCACATGCCGACGCAGTGCAGGCTGGTGGCAAGGCCGGCGGCGAGTGCGGCTGCAGTGGTCATGACGGATCGCGAAGGACGGCGGAGTGCGGAGCGTATATCACGGGTTGGAAAACCCGTCTCACCTTTTCACCTCGATCACCTGGGGACTGTATTTGCTGGCGATGGTGATCAGCGTGGACCAGGCTCCGATCAAGACGACGAAGGCGAGGACAACGTAGATCCAGGGATGGCGGGAGATGAATGTTGCGACGGGTTTCATGGATTCACGGATTGGGTGGTGCAAGAGACAGCGGATTCGGACCAAGGAAGCGGACGGTTTTGCGGAGCGTGACATCTCCAGGATCCGCGTGGACCTCCAGCACCACGTCGGACAGGCCGGCATAGGTGCCCGCGGGTGCGACCACCACGCAGGTGCGCGACATTTCATCAAGCGCGTTCACCGAAAACGTCTGCCCGGCGCCGCTCAACTCGTAGCCGGCGGGCGTGCCCGCGCCGAGGCGGATCGTCACGGTTGCTGGCTGGTTGCGCTTGTTGATGAAACGCACCTTGTAGATGTTGCGCACCGATCCCGCGTCGCTGAAAAAACCCGTGCCGCCCACGCGCGAGACCGTAGCGTTGAAAGGCCGCGCCTTCTTGGTGGCCACCAGCGTCAGAGCGCCCAGTCCCAGCACGGCGAGCGCGCAATAGGCATACACTCGCGGACGCAGGAAACGGCGCTTTTTTCCGGCGAATCCATTGAACGAGTCATACCGGATCAGACCTTTCGCCCGCCCGGTTTTCACCATCACTTCATCACAGGCATCGATGCAGGCGGTGCAGCCGATGCATTCGAGCTGCAGGCCGTTGCGGATGTCGATGCCGGTGGGGCAGACATGCACGCAGCGGCGGCAGTCGATGCAGTCGCCATCCGCCCTGCCTTTCGGCCCGCGCGGTTCGCCGCGTCCGGCGTCATAGCCCACGTTGACCGTGTCATCATCGGTGAGCGCGCTCTGCAGCCTGCCATATGGGCACATGATGATGCAGAATTGCTCGCGGAAGTATCCGAAGCAGAACCACAGCACGAGCGTGAGGAAGGTGACGATGCCGAAGGCCGTGGCATGCTCGAGCGGACCCGCCTGCATGAAGCCGTAAAGCCGCCGCAACGAGACGAAGTAGGACAGGAACACATGGGCGATCGCCGCCGCAACCAACAGGTAGAACAGGTGCTTGGATATCCGTTTGAAAAGCTTGCCTGCGGACCAGCGCGCGGCGTCAAGCGCGCGGCGGGCGTGGGCATCGCCCTCGATCCAGCGCTCGATGCGGCGGTAAACATGATCCAGGAAGACCGTGTAGGGGCAGGCCCAGCCGCACCAGATGCGGCCCAGCAGCGAGGTGATGAAAAACAGGCCGAAGCCGAGTCCGCTGATCGCGAAAAACATCACCCACAGGTCCTGTGGCACGAGTGTCAGACCGAACAGGTGGAACATCCGGTTTTCCACATCCAGAAACACCGCCGGACTGCCATTGACCGGGATCCACGGCAGCAGGATGTAAATCGCGATCAAAACCACACCGACCATCCTCCGCGCGAGGTTCCAGCGCCCCCTCACATCCGATGGATGCAGGAAATAGCGCGAGCCATCGGCATTGATGGTGGTCACGGAGTCGAGGTTCGGTTGCTTGGGCGCGGCCATCGGCGGCTGGCAGGATCGCAATGCCTGCGGATCCACACTCCGCATGGGCTGCGCAAAACCACGCAGCGGTTGTGGCGGGATATGCGGAGCCGCCGGCCGGGCGCGCGGCAACCGCCGGTTTTCCCGGGACTTTCCGATCACGCCGGGTGATGATTTCTTGATACCGGGCAGGCGGCTGTCCATAAGGCCGATTGTCCGAACCGTAAAAAACCGCCCACGGATCCCTTGCACCATCCCGCCATGAATCACATTCTTTTGCTGACCGCG
>JBIJBN010000105.1:0-6669 GCA_044345175.1 Luteolibacter sp. | reverse complement strand
TCGAAAAACTCGAGCGGATGGGCGAACTGGAAAACACCTACATCTTCTACACCGCGGACCACGGCATGGCGATCGGCCGCCACGGCCTGCAGGGCAAACAGAACCTCTACGAGCACACGTGGCGCGTGCCCTTCATCGTCAAGGGCCCCGGCATCAGGCCCGGATCGCGCGCCGATGGCAACATCTACCTCTCGGACGTGCTCGCCACGCTTTGCGATCTCACCGGCGTGCCGGCCCCGGAGACCAACCAGGGCACCAGTTTCAAGCCCGTGCTCACCGGCGCCAAACCCGTCGTCCGCGATGTGCTCTACGGCGTTTACAACGGAGGCACCAAGCCCGGCATGCGCTCGGTCAGGAAGGGCGATTGGAAACTCATCCAGTATGACGTGCTGGACGGCAAGGTCCGCGAGAAACAATTGTTCAACCTCGCGGACAATCCCATGGAGTTCCTCTCCGAACATCATGCCCCGGATGTCGTCGCGCTCACCGGCGTCAAACCCGCCGCCCACCAGGTGAACCTCGCCGGAGATCCGCAACATGCCGCCAAACTCGCCGAGATGGAACAACTGCTCCTCGCCGAGATGCGCCGCCACAACGACCCATGGCGCTTTTGGAACCAGCCGGATGACGGCCTGCCGCCGCCGCCGGAAATCCCCGAGGACCCGCCGCCGGGCGTGCAGTGACGCCCGCCGCGCGCCAGCTTGAACCGCCTCACATCATGAAAGCCCACCTCCTGCTCGCCAGTCTCCTCTGCCTGCCGCTGATGGCGGAACCGCCTCCGCCCGCGCGGCCGAACATCGTCTTCATCATCACCGATGACCAAGGCTATGGCGATCTCGGCTTCACCGGCAATCCGGTGGTCAAAACCCCGCACATCGACCGCCTCGCGGCGGAGTCCTCCCGGCTCGAGGATTTCCACGTCGCCCCCACCTGCTCGCCCACCCGCTCGGCCTTGCTCACCGGCCACTGGACCAACCGCACCGGCGTCTGGCACACCGTCAACGGCCGCTCGATGCTGCGCGAAAACGAGGTCACGCTCGGCCAGATGCTCAAGGACCATGGCTACGCCACCGGCCTGTTCGGCAAATGGCACCTTGGCGACAACTTCCCCTACCGCCCCGAGGACCGCGGCTTCACCGAGGTTTACCGCCACGGCGCCGGCGGCGTCGGCCAGACGCCCGACCTGTGGGACAATTCCTATTTCGACGGCCACTACTTCCACAACGGCCGCGTGGTGCCTGCCAAAGGGTTCTGCACCGATGTGTTCTTCGATGAGGCGCGCCGATTCATCCGCGAATGCGCCGCGCGCAAACAACCGTTCCTCGCCTACATCGCGCCCAACGCACCGCACGACCCCCTGCATGCCCCGCAAAGATATCTGGACATGTATGCCGGCCAGCCCGCGCCGCTCGCGGCCCTTTTCGGAATGATCACCAACATCGATGACAATGTCGGCGCCATTCGCGGGCTGCTCCGCGGGCTGGGCATCGAGCGCGACACGCTCTTCATCTTCACCACCGACAACGGCACCGCCTACGGCGCGGAGGTGTTCAATGCCGGCATGCGCGGCAAAAAGGGCAGCGAATACGAGGGCGGCCACCGCGTGCCGTTCCTCGCCCACTGGCCGGCCGCGGGCTGGAACCGCCAACACGCCAGCCACACGCTCTCCCACGCGGTGGACATCGTGCCCACCCTGCTCGAAATCACCGGCGCGCCCACGCCGGAGGGCGTCAAGTTCGACGGCATCTCCATCCAGCCGCTGCTCGATCCCGCGGCCGACACCGGCGGCTGGCCGCACGACCGCATCCTGGTCACCGACTCGCAGCGCGTCCGCGATCCGGTCAAATGGAAACAAAGCGCCGTGATGTCCGGCAGCTGGCGCCTCATCAACGGCCGCGAGTTGTATGATATCAAGTCGGACCCCGGCCAGAAACGCAATCTCATCGGCGAGCACCCTCGGCAGGCGGCCCGGCTGCGCGCGTTCTATGAGGCATGGTGGGCGGAGCTCGAACCCACCTTCTCCCTCCACACCGAGATCTACCTCGGCCATCCGGACCACCCGGTCGTCAGCCTCAACAGCCATGACTGGATCCAGGAGCCGCTCCCACCATGGAACCAGGGCCACATCCGCGAGGCCTATGGGCTGGATACCGCGCCCCAGGCCTCCGGCAACGCCGGTGACGCGGTCCCCGCCAAGGCGGATGAAACCCCATCCCGGCCGGTCCACCTCGGTCACTGGGCGGTCAAGGTCGTCACCCCGGGCCAATACCGGATCAGCGTGCGGCGCTGGCCGGTGGAGGCGGATCACCCGATCACCGCCGCGCTGCCCGCGGCCCCGGATGTGCCCGGCGCCGAGCCCGCTTTCCGCGCCCGCCCCGGCGTCGCGATCCCGGCCGTCCGAGCCACCCTGCGGATCAATGGCGAGGATCTCGAAACCCGCCCCGTCGGGCCCGAGGACAAGGAAATCTCCTTCGTCGCCGCCCTCTCCGCCGGTTCCCACCGCCTCGCCCCGGTCTTCACCACCGCCGCAGGCGGTGAGGTGGGAACCTACTACGCGGTGGTCTCCAAGCTTCCATAGCACGCGCTTGCGTGCTAACCGTCATTGCAATCCAGCACCCGCAACCATCCAACCCGTCCATCCCATGCACCCCAATCTCCAGGAAGTCGAACAGGCGAGCGCCCTGCAGCGCAGACTCTACCGCGCGATCCGTGAGACCATGCGCGCCATGGCGGGACGCATCTGCGCCACCGCGGACTGGGAGGCCAAGAAAATGCTCGCCCGCCACATCTGGCTCGATGCCTCGCATGCCGACGACGTCCGCACCCGGGTCCTCGAATTGCGCTTCCCGCGCGTGGATGTGGATCTCGAGGTGGACAAGTCCCTGCTCGCGGTTCTCGAAAAACTGCCGTCGGTGCGCTCCGACGCCGAGTTCATCGGCGGCGTCTATCAGGTGCTCAAGCCCGCGGTCCTCGATGCGCTGGAGCATTACCTCCAGCGCAGCGACCCGCTCGATGACGCGCCAAGCCACCGACTGCTCCGCATCGCGGCCGCCGAACTGCAGAGCCAGCTCGATGAATGCGCCAGCTGGTGGAACGCCATCCCGGAGGCCGACCGCACCGCGGCCCAGCCGTGGATGGATTGGCTGCGCGCCGCACTGGCCGCCGCCGGCGGCGTGTTCGGCCACGACAGCGGCGCCGCATTGCTGGATCGCCCCGGATTCTCCGACCGCCCGCGCTACGAAGTCCCGCTGCTGCCGGCACGCGATCCGCGCTGGCGCCCGGCAGTCACCCAGGTGCCCCCGCGCCCGCCACAAACGCCGCAGGAACAACAGGTCTGGGTGGCCATCGACCACGTCAACGAAGTCTGGGCCTGCGAGTTTCCCGCGGCCATGATCTGGCACCACCAAGGGATGGCCTGGCCGCTCTACCGCGATACCGCGCGCTGGGCTTACGACGAAATGCGCCACGCCATGATGGGCGAACGGCGGCTGCTGGCTTACGGCTTCGAAATCGGGGTGGATGTGCCGATGGTGCCCGACCACTGGGTCGGCATCGGAGCCGTGCGCGGCCTCGATGCGATGCTGTTCGCCGTGCACGGCCTCGAGCAGGGCGGCCCCAAGTGGAAATCCATGCTCAAGGATGAACTCTGGAAAATGGGCGACCCCTACAGCTCGCAGGACTGCGACTACGACTGGGCCGATGAGGCGGGCCACATCCGCTACGGCCAGGATTGGCTCAAGGCGCTTTTCCCCGATACCCCGAAATCGGAAATCATCCGCCGCACCCAAGAGGAGGTCTCACTCTGGAAGGATTGGATCGCGGAAAAACACCGCAGCGGAAACCACGGCTACGATTTCTTCATGCCCCGCATCGAGGCGAAATGCGCCACCATGCCCGCCCTCTCCAATCCCGAGCACTTCCAACCGTGCGGATCCAGCGCGGCCACCACGTCCTACGTGGAGAGAGCTTCCGCATGACTTCCAAACAACTCGTCGCCGCCGCCATCGCCGGCCACCCCGTGCCACGCGTCCCCGTCGCGCCGCTCGCCGTCCATTTCTGCGCCGCCCATGCCGGATACACGCTGCGCCGATACTCCACCGATGCCAAGGCCCTCGCCGACTCGGTCATCCGCTACCACGAGCGCTTCCAGCCCGACCTCGTCTGCCTCTCCGCTGACACCTGGGTGAATGCCGAGGCGATGGGTGCCGCCGTCGGCTCCCTCGCGGATGACCAGCCCTTCGGAGCCCTCGGCGGCCCGCTGGTCCGCACCCCGGCGGATATCGACCGCATCCCTCCGCCGGATGTGTCGTCCCAAGGCCGCTACCCGCTGATGATCGAGGCTCTGGAACGCATCGTCGCGGCTCTCGGCCGCGATGTCTTCATCGTCGCCTGCATGGACCAATACCCGTTCTCGCTCGCCGCCGCGGTGATGGACATCAATGAAATCATGCTCAAGCTCCACGACGACCCGCCATTCGTCGAGGCCTTGCTCGCGCGCTGCTCCGAATACACGCTGGCTTATGGCAAGGCCTTGGCCGCGGCAGGGGCGGACATGCTCAGCGGCGGCGATTCTCCGGCCGGATTGGTCGGACCATCCCTTTACGCTGAAATGGTGCTGCCTTCCGAGCGCGCACTCATCGCACGGCTCAAGGCCGATACCGGGATCCCCGTGTCCCTCCACATCTGCGGCAGGGCCACGCCGATCCTGCCGCTCATGGCCACCGCCGGAGCGGATGTCCTCGAACTCGACCATGCCGTGGATCTGGCCGAGGCCTGCCGGATCGTCGGCCCGGACACGACTCTCTGGGGCAACCTCGACCCGGTCTCCGTATTGGCCCGCAGCACGCCGGAATCCGTGGAAACCCACGCCCGCGCCGCCATCGGAGCCGTGCGCCAGGCAGGCCACCCGCGCTTCATCCTCGGCTCCGGATGCACCTTGGCTGTGGAAACCCCGCCTGCAAACCTCGATGCCTTGATCCTGGCCTCGCGCCAATGACCTCCAGCTCCCCGCATGGCCGCATCCCCCGGTGGCCGAAAAAATGCCGCAACGACCAGCTAAACTAGGGGCTTAATTTTTTGTCAAAAAAATCCATACGCTTGATTTTCACCCACCGGATTGTATGGTCATTTCAAATACCAAGCAACGTTGCTTGGGTTTCCCGCCATCCAGACCTCTCCCGCGTCGGCCTCGGCTTCCAGACTTACAGACTCACAAAAACCCCACCACCAAAACCCATGAAATCCCACCAACCTTTCCGGTTGATGCTTGCGGCTGCTGTCCTGCCGTTTTCCTTCGCAGCCTCACACGCCCAGTCGCTCAACCTCGGCAACCGGCTCGAATTGTTCGCCGACGGCTTCCTGATCGACAGCGCCGCCACCTCTACCACCCTCAAGCTCCAGAAGCCGGTCGCCCGGGAAATGGTGCTCGAGCTGAATCAGCCGTGGGAGGGCGACAACTGCGCCTACATGGCAATGGTCAAGGACGGCAACAAATACCGCATCTTCTACCGCGGCAACAACATCGCGGATGTGGCGGCATTTCCAAAGGACGGCACCAACCAGGTCACATCCCTCATTGAAAGCACCGACGGCATCAACTGGACGCGTCCGGTCCTCAACAAGGTCAGCTACAACGGCAGCACCGCGAACAACATCATCCGCAAAAGCGATAGCGAACAGGAGTGCCACAACTTCTCCGTCTTCAGGGACGAGAACCCGAACTGCCCGCCCAACGCCCGATACAAGGCCATCGGCCGCAACAAGATCTTCTGGGAGTCCGACGGGTCCGAAAAGGACATCCACCTCAACAGCTACATCTCGCCGGATGGCATCAACTGGACGCTGCTGGATGACCGGCTGCCCTACAACGGCCGTCTGGATTCGCAGAACCACGCCTTCTGGGACCCGGTGGAGAACAAATACTGGATCTATTACCGCGACGCCGTGGCCGGCCCGCGCAACACCTCGGTCGGTTGGTCTCCGGATTTCATCACCTGGTATGACGGCGGTTATGTGCTGGACAACAATGGCAATGAAGCCGTCACGGTTATCTACCCGACCACCGGCAACACCTTCCGGACGGCCACCGCGAACTCGGTCGGCTGGCTCGACGACTCCACGGCCAATTGGACGATCGACCAGTTCAAGAAGAACTACCCGACCGCCGTCAGTGTGATCAATCTCACCACCGGCGAGGAAAGCCGTGTGCCGAATGAAAACAGCGCAGACGGCAACACGGCCACCCGGGTGTTCGCCCCGGGACTCACGGTGAGGCAGGGGGACCGCTACCAGATCATCCAGAAAACCCAGGTGGTCAAGCAGTTGAAATACAACACCGAGACCCAGCCGAAGTCCGCGATGTATGCCAGCCCGACGCTGAAGTATTTCCGCGCGCCGCATCTGTTCGTCGCGTTTCCCGCCCGCTATTACGGCACGAATGGTGGTGTTGCGGATCGCACGGAGGGGCTCTTCATGATGAGCCGCGATGGCGAGAACTTCCACCGCTACCTCGAGGATCCGATCATCACCTTCACCGATCCGTCCAACCGCGACGGCTCGCGGGGCACCTATGCGGTGCGCGCGCTTGAACAATTGCCGGGCGATGTGGCGAACAACGAGATGTCCATGTATGCCACGGAGCGCTACTACTCGGTATCGCCGGATTACAGG
>JBIJBN010000104.1:0-6676 GCA_044345175.1 Luteolibacter sp. | reverse complement strand
TGCAAAATTCCCTGTTGTCAGGGTTTGCCTCCTGCGGCATGGTTTGCTGTTTCACGAAATCCCCCCCTGATGCGCGTGATCCCTTCTGCGATCGGTCATTGATCCCCCTGCCTTCGATGGTCCGTTTTCCAGAGTTTCCCCCCACATACTGATCCCCATCCCCATCCCCCCTGCTGCTCAAGAAGATGTCGGCGTGCGTCTGTCCCCTCCCGGGTTTCCGGCCAGCGGATGCGACGCGGGCTGCGCTTCGGGCGCGTTTTGACCACCAACCCATACCCCCCATGAAGCAACTCGCCCAATTTGTGAAGTCGGCCGGCCGCCTGATCGTGGTCTGGACTTTTGTCGTGGCACCCTGTCTGGCGCAAACGACTCCGCCGGTGCGGATCATGCCACTGGGGGACTCGATCACCCAGGGATGCTGCGGTTCGGAAGGCGGATACCGCAACAGTCTCTATCAGCTTTTGTCCGCTCTTGGATTCAATGTGGACTTTGTCGGAAACCTTGCGGACTTCAACAATCCCGCCTTGCCGGATCCCGATCACGAGGGCCGTCCGGGCGCGACGATCAACGATCTGCGGCGCAACGCGCCGGTCTGGCTTGCCGCCATCGAGGATCCCGATGTGATCCTGCTCAACATCGGCACCAATGATTTCTACAACAGACTGGAGCCAGCGGTGGCCCATGAGCGGATCAGCGGGCTGATTGCCGATCTGGCGACGCTGCGCCCGCACGCGAAAATCATCGTGTCCAGCCTGTTGCCGCGCCTCGACACGGCGGAAATGGCGCGAATCCACGAGGAGTTCAACCTCGCGCTGCCCGCGATCGTCAGCGAACACGCCGCCATGGGCAGGCAGGTCAGCTTTGTCGACATGCATGCCGTGGTTCCACCCGAAGCATTCAGTCCCGATGGCGTGCATCCCAACGCCGACGGCTACGACCTGATGGCTGATGCGTGGCTGGCCGCGGTCCGCCAGGTGATCACGCCATTCGGCACCTCCGATCCGCCGGAAATTTCCGCAGTGGCCGCAGGCGCGGATCTTGAGCACGTCACGGTGAAATTCAGCAAACCCGTGGCGGAAACCGACGTGGTGCCGTCCAATTTCGCGCTCAATGGCGACGTGCAGGTCCTGCATGCGGGCCTGGACGCGTCTGCCAGGCGGTCTGTCACGCTGGTCACGGAAACCCAGACGCCGGGCGCCACCTATGACCTGGCCGTCAGCGGCATTCGTGACCTGACGCCCGATGAAAACATGATCGCACCGGGGACCGTGCGGAAATTCACCGCGCTCAGCATTGTTGATGGGAGCTTCGAGCAAAACGGCCTGCAATGGACGGTTGCCGGAAATGTGAGGATTCACGCTCCATTGAATCCACCTGCCAGCGATGGCTCCATGCTGGTCGTTTTCAATGATGGTGAACGGGAACCGGACGGCGTGGTTTCCCAAGTGGTTCCCACCATTGCCGGGCAAAGATATCATCTGTCGCTTGACATGGGGGTTTACGCCTTCAACCGGAAGACCCAGGCCATGGCCATCCATATCAGCGACACATCCGGAGGGCAGGTCCTGCTCACGCGCACCGAAGCACTGCAAGGTCCTGGCGATGCCACCGGATCCACGCTCTGGGTCGGAAAAGAATTCGCATTCACCGCGGCTGGCGACAGCACCACGATTGCATTTACCGATGTTTCCCCCGAGACCGGATCCATCGACCTGCTTTTGGACAACGTCCGGTTGCGGGGAATCGCCACGCATGTCCTGACGGTGGGTTCATCGCCGTCCACGGGCCTCGCGATCAAGGTGAGTCCTGCGGATTTGAATTCGGATGCGGACGGGGCCAGCGGCTTCACCCGTTGTTATGATGAGGCGGCGGTGGTCGCGCTTGAGGCGCCGCATGTCGCGCCGGGCGGCATGGTTTTCGAAAAGTGGCTCAAGAATGGCGTGGATCACTCGATGGATCCGGGAATCACGGTTGTGATGGATGCGAATCACGTCATGGTGGCGCAATATGCCGCCAATACGCCGCCGGCCGCCGTGGATGACGCGTATGCGGGTCATGTGGAGACTCCGCTCCGTGTGCCCGCGCCGGGACTTCTGGCCAACGACCTTGATGACGGACATTCGCCGCTCACCGCCGTGCTGGTCGACGGGCCGTCCAACGGCACGCTGCAGTTGAATCCGGACGGCGGTTTCATTTACACGCCGCAGCCGGCGTTTGCCGGCACGGATTCCTTCACCTATCGGGCAAACGACGGCGAGCTGGCATCCGAACCCGCCGTGGTCGTGCTGACGATCGCGGAGGTGCCTGCGGGCGTGCCGGTGAACGGCAGTTTCGAGTTCGGCTACCCGTTGGATTTCGGCACACTCTACGGATGGTCCGGCAGTGGCAACCGGACGGGTCTTGGGGCCACCGCGACCCATCCCGCCACGGATGGCGGGCGCATCGCCGGGTTCAACCTTGGCAATGATGTTTTTGATTCGGTCATCCAGCAGTCGTTCGAGACCATCCCGGGTCAGCTTTACACGCTTGAGTTCGACTGTGGTATCTACGGTTTGGCGGGCCGCAAACAGCGTTTGCAGGTCACGGTGACGGGTTTGGAAACCCTGGTTTCCGCAGTGGAGGAGATGAGGGCCGTCGCGGGTGCCACCCGCTGGCATGCCAGGGGCTATTCGTTCATTGCCGACACCACAAGCGCCACGCTGATGTTTGCCGACGCATCGGGCGGGCTGTTGCCGTCCGAATCCAACAGTGCCGACACGCTTTTGGACGATGTCCGCATTTCACCGTCCGTGCCATGCACCCTGACGGTGGCGTCCTTGCCTGTCAGCGAGGTGGCTGTGACGATTGACCAGACGGATCTCAACGGCCAGGGCGGCGGCCTCACGGACTTCACGCGCAGCTATGGCGAGGGAACGGTGGTCACCCTTGCGGCCCCGGCGATGGCGGGTGACGCCCGCTTCGAAATGTGGCGCAAAAACGATGGGGATTTCGCCACCACGCGTGTCATCTCCGTGCCGGTCGCGGGTGATGACAGATACACCGCTGTTTATGCTCCCAACCAGGCTCCGGAGGCGCTTGCGGATTCCTTCGCGACGGTGCGGGGATCGGTCCTCTCGGTGCCGGCCGCGGGCGTGCTGGCCAACGACGCCGACCTTGATGGCGACCCGCTTGCGGCCGTTCTGGAGAGCGGACCTGGCCATGGGGTGCTGGTGTTGGATGCCAACGGCGGATTCACCTACACACCGGCACCGGACCACCCCGGGTCCGACAGTTTCACCTACAGGTCTTCCGACGGCCTGTCGGTCTCCGGAATCACGACCGTATCCATCACCATCCATGAGCCCGGCCCGCTCATCAACGGCAATTTCGAGGACGGATATCCCGCGAACTACGGGTTTTTCGACGGCTGGTCCGCCACCGGCAATGCGCTGGGATTCCTCGCGTATCCGCCCGATTTCGCCACGTTGCCGGGCAACGGCGTGCGCTTCGCATTCTTCAACAACGGCAATGACGACTTCAGCGGTGTCTTGTTCCAGCGCATCGCCACCGTACCCGGTGCGGCTTACAGGCTTGAATACGACCTTGGAATCACGGGTGTCTCCGGCCGGGTGCAACTGCTGCGCGTCATGGTGCAGGGGGATGCGCAGGATCCGTTGTTTTCCATCGAGAAACCCATAACTGCCGTCGCCGGCCCTGTTCTCTGGACCGACCGCGCGACCACCTCTCACATGTTTGTGGCTGACGGCAGCGCGGTCACACTTGTGTTCAGCGATGCCTCCGGAATCCTCCCGCCCGATCAAAGCACGCATGCGGACATGTTGCTCGACAATGTGCGGGTCACCATGGTGGTTCCGGAAAACCAGGCTCCGTTTGCCGCGGATGACAGCGGCGTCGTGGCCACCGGCGGATCGGTGGAAATCAACCTGATGGCCAATGACACCGATGCTGACGACGGCCTGGATCCCGCGGGCCTGGTGCTGGTGGACGATCCTGCCGGTGGCTCGCTGGTGAACCATGGTGACGGCACGGTGACTTACACTCACAACGGCGTGCTGGCGGGTTCGGACAGTTTCACCTACACCATCACGGACCATTCCGGCGCGGTCTCGAATGTCGCGCGGGTCACCATCACGATCCAGCTGCCGCCACCACCGCCGCCCGGCGTGCTTGCCGACTGGCTGGCGGAGAAAAACCTTCCGGATGACCCGGCCGTGGATTCGGACCAGGACGGAATCAGCAACATGATCGAATACATCATCGGCGGCGATCCTTCGGGCAGGAACGATGCGGACCTGCTGCCCACGACCACGCTGGTCATGGAGGATCCCGATCAGGATTCAGTGCCGTCCGATTACCTGCTCTTCGAATACCACCGCACCCGCCGCGCAGTCGACGACCCTACGATCGCCATCAGCGTCGAGTGGGCCATGGATCTCGATGCGGCATGGATGGATGCCGCGGCAACCGCGGGCGTGTGGATCGTTGCGGAGCCTGATCCCGCGCATGAGGACGCCGATCGGGTGAGGGTTTACCTGCCGCTTGAGCTCGGAACCAACGGCATGCTCTTCGCCCGCCTGTGCGGCACACCCGTGGCCGGCGATTGAATCCACCAATCCCCACTCCACCGGCCGCTCCATGAAAACAGTGATCCTTGCGGGAGGTTACGGCACGCGCATCAGCGAGGAAAGCGCGGTCCGGCCGAAACCGATGATCGAGATCGGCAACCGGCCGATCCTCTGGCACATCATGCGGATCTACAGCCACTACGGGCTCAACGACTTCGTGATCTGCCTCGGCCACAAGGGACATCTCATCAAGGAGTATTTCTCGAACTATCTGCTGGGTGCATCGGACGTGCGCTTCGATCTCCGCAACAACCGGCTCGAGATCCTCGGCTCGCATGTCGAGCCATGGATGGTGACGCTGGTGGAAACCGGCGACGGCTGCATGACCGGTGGCAGGATCAGGCGCGTGCGCGAGCATCTCGATGATGAGGCGTTTTGCATGACCTATGGCGATGGTGTGGGCGATGTGGACATCCCCGCAAGCATCCGCTGCCACAGGGAAAACAACGCGCTGTGCACGCTCACCGCGGTGCGGCCGCCGGGCCGATTCGGTGCGTTCACCCTTGCGGGCGCGGATGCGCGGGTGGACCGCTTCCAGGAGAAGCCCGCGGGTGACGGCGCATGGATCAACGGCGGGTTCTTCGTGATGGAGCCCGCGGTGTTGGACTACATCGACGGCGATTCGACGGTCTGGGAGAAGGAGCCGATGCAGAGGCTGGCCGGCGAAGGCCGTCTTTGCGCCTACAAGCACCACGGCTTCTGGCAGTCCATGGACACCCTGCGCGACAGGATGGTGCTCGAGTCGCTGTGGACCGGGAGCGGCGCGCCTTGGGCCGTCTGGCGGAACAACGGCGTCATGACATGAAAGACACGGATTCATGAAAACATATGATTATGCGGTGGTCGGAGGCGGCATCGTCGGGGTCTCGACAGCCATGCACCTGACCCGCAGGTTTCCCTCCGCCCGGGTGCTGCTGCTTGAAAAGGAGCCCGGGCCGGCGTTTCACCAGACCGGCAGGAATTCCGGCGTCATCCACTCCGGCATCTACTACAAGCCCGGCAGTTTCAAGGCGGCCTTCGCACGGGACGGCGCCCGCAGCATGGTCGCATTCTGCAGGGAGCATGACATTCCGCACGAGGTCTGCGGCAAGGTGATCGTCGCCACCGGCGGGCACGAGCTGCCGCTGCTGGAAGCACTCTATCAACGCGGGCTGTGCAATGGAATCCCGGTCGAAAAGGTCTGCCCCGGGCGCGTCCGCGAGATTGAGCCGCATGTGAACTGCCTCGCCGGATTGCTGGTCAAATCCACCGGCATCACCAGCTATCCCGCCGTCTGCCGCAGGATGCTCGAGATGAACGGCGAGGCGGGCGCGGAGACCCGCTTCAACTGCGAGGTGCTGGGCATCCGCGGCCGCCATGACCGCCAGGTGCTGGAAACCGATTGCGGCGAGTTTGAAGCCCGCTTCGTGATCAACTGCGCGGGCCTGCACAGCGACCGTGTGGCACGCATGGCAGGCAACGACCCGGGCGCGCGCATCGTGCCATTCCGCGGCGAATACTTCGAGCTGGTTCCTGAAAAGCGCCACCTTGTCAGCACCCTGGTCTATCCCGTGCCCAATCCGGACTTTCCGTTCCTCGGAGTGCATTTCACCCGGATGATCGACGGTTCGGTGCATGCCGGACCCAATGCGGTGCTGGCATTGAAGCGCGAGGGGTATTGCAAGACCGATGTCGATTTGCGCGACTTGGCCGAGACCATGGCGTTTCCCGGCTTCTGGAAACTCATTGGCAGGAATATCGGCGAGGGAGTGCGGGAAATGCACCGCTCGTTCTTCAAGTCCGCCTTCGTCCACAGTCTGCGCCGGCTGGTGCCGGAAATCGATGCCGAGGATCTCGTCCCGTGCAAGGCCGGCGTGCGCGCCCAAGCGTTGTTCGACGATGGCCGTCTTGTCGATGATTTTCTGATGATCCGAGGCCACAGGGCGCTGCATGTCTGCAACGCGCCCTCGCCGGCCGCCACCGCCGCGCTCGAGATCGGCAGGTCGATTGTCGACAAGGCCGCCGCCTGAGCGGCCGCTTCCCATCCCCCCCGAACACACCCCATCCCCCCA
>JBIJBN010000103.1:0-6693 GCA_044345175.1 Luteolibacter sp. | reverse complement strand
CCCAGAGCCCCAAACGCACCCAACCCCACCGCTCCGCCATGGCCGCGAAGATCCACACCACCAAGGACGCCCCGATCGCCCCGCTGAAAAAGAAAACGCTGGCCGTGATCGGCTTCGGCTCACAAGGCCATGCCCACGCGCTCAACCTCAAGGACAGCGGCCTGAAGGTGATCATCGGCCTCTACAAGAAATCGAAATCCCGCGATGCCGCCAGCAAGCTCGGCTTCAAGGTGATGGACACGGCGGATGCGGTGAAGGCGGCCGACGTGATTTTCGTGGCGACGCCGGACACCGTGATTCCCGAGGTTTACAACAAGGATATCGCGCCCCATCTCAAGCCCGGCAAGACGCTGCTCTTCTCGCACGGCTTTGCGGTCCATTTCAAAACCATCAAGCTGCCCAAGAACATCGATGTCATCCTCGTCGCTCCGAAGGGCCCCGGCCACACCGTGCGCTCGCAGTTTGTCGCCGGAAAAGGCGTGCCGGGCCTGATCGCCGTGCACCAGAACGTCAGCGGCCAAGCCAAGAAAACCGCGCTGGCCTGGGCGGGCGGCATCGGTTGCGCGCGCGCCGGGGTGTTCGAAACCAACTTCCGCGAGGAAACGGTCACCGACCTGTTTGGCGAGCAGTGCGTGCTTTGCGGCGGCGCTTCGGCACTGGTCAAGGCGGGCTTCGAAACCCTCGTCGAGGCCGGATACCAACCCGAAATGGCCTACTTCGAGTGCCTCCACGAACTCAAGCTCATCGTGGACCTGATGAATGAGCAGGGCATCGCCGGCATGCGTTTCTCGATTTCGGAAACCGCGGAGTGGGGCGATGTCTCGGTGGGTCCCAAGATCATCGATGCCTCCGTCAAGAAGCGCATGAAAAAGCAGCTCAAGGAAATCGAATCCGGCAAATTCGCCAAGGAGTGGATCGCCGAGTATCAGGGCGGCTACAAGCGGTTCAATGCGATCCGCAAGGCGGAGGCGGCCCACCAGATCGAAAAGGTCGGCGCCAAGCTCCGCTCCACGATGAGCTGGATCAAGCAGAGCAAAATCAAGAAAGGCGCCACCCAGGCCAGCTTGATCTCCAGCTCCAAATAACCCTTCCGAAGTTTCCCGACCCGGCGCCCGCCACCCTCACCGGTGGCGGGCGTTTGCATTTGTGGGAACGAAAA
This sequence comes from Luteolibacter sp., assembly GCA_044345175.1. GTDB lineage: Bacteria > Verrucomicrobiota > Verrucomicrobiia > Verrucomicrobiales > Akkermansiaceae > Luteolibacter. Next base: position 5,534 of record JBIJBN010000103.1, on the reverse strand, counting down.
AAACCTCACTCCGCCAGCCTGATCGCCCGCAAATAAACACAATTCGCTTGCAATTGTTTCCGGGTTGCATCAATTTCCGCCCGTGAAAACGATTTTCGGCATCTGGCTGGCGGTGTGCTGCCATGCTCTGGCGGCATCGCTGCAGGTTTCGGCCTTGCACCCGCTGATGGCGGATCTGGCGCGGCAGGTCGGCGGCGCGCGGGTGGATGTCCATGATTTGATGGAGGAGGGGGCGAATCCGCACCGCTACGAGCCGCGGCCCGCGGATTTGCGGCGGATGCAGTCGTCCGACCTCGTGCTGGCCGCGGGCAAGCATTTCGAGCCCTACCTCGGGCGCCTGCGCGCCACGTTGGGCGGATTGGCGGTGATCGAAGTGGGCCGCACGATTCCATCGCTCACCGTGGGCAAGGACGCGGTTTACACCTGCTGTCCAAGCCACGGCGCGGGCTCGCTCGATCCGCATTGGTGGCACGGCATCGACCACACGCGCCGCGCCGCGCGGGTGGTCGCCATGGCATTCGCGGAGAAGGACCCCGCGGGAAAAGATATCTATCTGCAAAACGCGGCCGCCTACGGCAAGCGGCTTGAGGATTTGAAAAAGTGGGCGAAATCGCAGCTGGCGGGCATCCCCCGCGACCAGCGGAAACTGGTCACCGCACACAATGCCTTCGGATACTTCGCCAAGGAGTTCGGCCTGGAGGTGATCGCCGTGGCGGGACTCAACAAGGAACAGAACACCACTCCGCAACAACAGGCGAAAACCATCGAATCCGTGCGCAAATCAGGCGTCCGGGCGGTTTTCCCCGAAACCGGCGCGGCAACCCGGCCGCTGGAGGCGATCGCCGCCGCCACAGGAACACGCATCGGCACGCCGCTCGTCGCGGATGGCAACGGCACCGGCAATAGCGCCGGTTTCGAAGGCATGATCCGCCACAACGTCAACGCCATCACCCGCGCGCTCGCCACACCATGAACCCCACACGCTGGCTGGCATCCCCATTGACCGGAACCGCAGGCGTGATGGCCGGACTCGCGTTGCTCGCCATCCCGCTGCGCGAAATGACATCGGCACCCACCGCGCCGCAAGCCGCCAAAGCAGCCACGCAGGACAACGCAGCGCAAACCACCGCCGTGCTGCGGCTCAAGCTGCTGGATCCCGCAAGGCGGATCGTGCTGCGCGACACACAGGGCGGCGTGCTGCTCGACATCGCGTCTCCCGCCGCGGGCGAAACCGAACATGACCTGCGCCTCCCGATCCACGACGGAGCACTCGGGGTGCAATTGTCCGCGGACTTCGATCCCGCCACGGGCGAAACCGCCGTGTTCATCACCGTGGTGCCGGACGGACTCGAGGAACAGACACTCTACGCAACGGGCGCCGGCAGCCTGGAGGAAACCCTGGATTACGAATGGAGCCACCACCATTGAGCCGCACCATGACCAACGCCACTCACGATTCCTGCGCCCATTGCGGACACCATCACGAACTCCAGGTGGAGGCGCTTGGCGTGCGCTACCGCGAGCTGGACGCCCTGAACGGCATTTCCTTCTCCACCTCCTGCGGCTCCTGCGTCGCATTGATCGGCCCGAACGGCGCGGGCAAAAGCTCGCTGCTCAAGGCCATCGCCGGCCTGCTGCCGGTCGCCACGGGCCGCATCCTCTGGCGCGGCACGCGCGTCGCACGCTGGAGCCGCGAGATCGCCTACCTGCCGCAACGCGAAAACGTGGACTGGCAGTTCCCCGTCACCGTGCGCGGCGTGGTGCGCATGGGCCGCTACCCGCAGGCGGGATGGTGGCGCCCGTTTTCTAAAACCGACAACGAGGCGATCGACCGCGCGATCGCCACCATGGGACTGGACGATCTGGCGAACCGACAGATCAGCGCGTTGAGCGGCGGACAACAGCAACGGGTCTTCCTCGCGCGCGCCTTGGCCCAGGAGGCGCACGTCCTGTTGCTCGACGAACCTTTCACCGGACTCGACCGGCCGTCCAAAACCGCGCTGGCGTCAACCCTCAGGCAGCTCACCGAACAAGGCCGGCTGGTGGTGGCCTCACACCATGACATGGACACCGTGCGCGACATCTACGACGAAGTGCTGCTGCTGCGCCGCAGCATGGTGGCCTTCGGCCCGGTGGCGGAGGTGTTCACCACGGAGAAACTCGACCAAACCTTCGGCGGTGATGGAAAGGAGGCCGCATGATCGACTGGCTGATGGAGCCCTTCGAGCACGCCTTCAACCGCAGGGCCGTCCTCGCCGCACTGCTGATCGGCTTCACCAACGGCTACGCCAGCGCGTTCGTCGTGCTCAGGAAATCCGCCCTCAAGGTGGGCTCACTCTCACACGCGCTGCTGCCCGGCATCGCCATGGCCATCTTGGTGGCGGGACTGCACGACTGGAGCGCCTTCCTCGGCAGCCTGTTCGCGGCGCTGCTCATCGGACTCGGCTCGCTCGCCGTCTCGCGCGGCTCCAGGCTCGATCAGGACTCGGCGCTCGCCATCCTCTACACCGCGGCCTTCAGCGGCGGCATCATCCTGCTGCGGCGCATCGGCGTGACCCAGGAAATGGAGGAATGGCTGTTCGGCAACATCATGGGCCTGCGCGACAGCGACCTGTGGACGAACTTCTGGATCTCCTTCGGGGCACTCGGAATTCTAACAGCCCTGCACCGGCCGCTGCTGATGACCTTGTTCGACTCCGAGGTCGCCGCCACCCTCGGCGTCCCGGTGAGGATGCTCAACTACCTGCTTCTGGCCATCCTCATCGTGGTGCTCATTTCCTCACTGCAGGCGGTCGGCTGCATGCTGGCGGTCGGACTGCTGGTCGCCCCCGCCGCCACGGTTTACCTGCTCACCGATTCGCCCGGGGCGATGTTCTGGGGCGGCGCGCTGCTCGGTGGCCTCACCGCGGCTTCAGCCGTGCTGGCCGGCTGGTGGCTCAACATCGAGCAGGGCCCCGCCATCGTGCTGGCACTCGGCGCAGTCTTCCTCACCGCGTTTCTCTTCAGCCCGAAATACGGCCTGCTGGCGCGCTTCCGCCCCGCCAAAAGCCTCCACTCCCAACCTTGATCCACATCCACCAACATGAATGCCATTACCATGATGACCCGAAACCTGCCTCTCGCCCTCGCGGCGCTGGTCCCCGCCGCCGCCATGGCGGATGACTGGGAGAAATTCAACGACTGGAACCTGGGCGATGTCCTCTATCCAAACCTCCACATCCACGGCGTGGGCGGCTTCACCGATGGCGACGCGGAGGAGCTGGCCGAAGGCGCCCATGACCCGCGGCGCGATCCGTTTTCCGCGCAGGCGGTCGAACCCGGTCTCTCGCTGCGCACCAAGCACATCGAGGGCTTCACGAACTATCTTTTCTTCCAGGATGCCGATGGCGACTGGGACGGCGAACTCGAGGAGGCCTTCGGCAAAATCACCAACCTTCCGGGTGGTTTCGAACTCAAGGGCGGGCAATACCTCGCACGCTTCGGAGCGCTCAACGACAAACACCTCCACGCATGGGACTTCGTCGATGCGGAAACCACCAACAGCCGCTTCCTCGGCGAGGAGGGACTGCTGCTTCAGGGCGCCGAACTGTCATGGACGCTGCCCCTCGGCATGGACCCGGCGCTCACCGCCGTCGCCTCGCTGGGATTCGGCAACGCGCGCTCCCATGATCACGGACACGGACACGGGGACCACGAGCATGACGATGAATCCCCTCACGAAGGCGAGGAATCAGTGCTTGAGGACGATGTGTGGACCGCGCGTCTGGCGGCCCGCCACCGCATGGACGACTTCCACTCGATCACCGCAGGCATTTCCGGCGCGGGCGGCACCAACGGCTTCGGCCGCGATACCAGCGTGTTCGGCATCGATGCGGAATACCTCTGGCGCGAAAACGGCCTTGAACCCGGTGGCCGCGCCCTGCGCTGGCGCAATGAACTGCTGTGGCGCGATGTGGAGGCCTTCAGCGAACACGACGAGGATGACGACGGCGTGATCGATGAGACCTACAGCGGCAGCCATCAGGAATGGGGATTCCACAGCCACCTGATCCACACTTGGAACCCGCGGCTCGATACCGGCCTGCGCCTCGGCTGGGTGGAAGGCGTCGATGACTTCGGCCAGGACGGGCGGTTCCGCGTCTCACCCACGGTTTCCTGGTGGTTCGACGACGCCCGCCGGATCGCCCTGCGCGCCCAATACAACTACGATGCCATCGAAAGCCATGAGGACGCGCACTCGCTCTGGCTGCAACTCAGGATCGCACTGGGCAGCACCGTCGAGGTCCGCTGAAACCCGCACCCATCCGCAAAAGTTTCCGCCACCCGTGGTTTCCATTCTTGCGGGACGGCTTGGCTCACCCTAAGCCGTCCACACCATGTCAGACGCCGCACCGCCGCCGCATCCCCGATCCAACGAACCGGCCGCCGCCACCCCGGCCGGCACGGAGGCCGAACTCATCGCCGTGCGCCGCGAAAAACTCGGCAAACTCCGCGAACTCGGAATCGACCCCTACGGCGCGCGCTACGAAGTGACCACCACCCCAGCCGCATTGCGGGCCGCCTTCCAAGAGGGAAAAGACGTGAAAATCGCCGGCCGCATCACCGCGCTGCGCGACATGGGAAAGTCGGTCTTCTTCCAACTCGGTGACGCGCTCGGCTCCATCCAGGGATACATCGGCATCAAGAACCTGACTGAAGACCAGGCCGCCGCATGGAAATGCATCGACCGCGGCGACTGGATCGGCATCGAGGGCGAGACCTTCCTCACCCGCACCGGCGAGCCCACCGTCAAGGTGCGGGATTTCACCGTGCTGTCCAAATCCCTGCGGCCGATGCCGGACAAGTTCCACGGCCTCGCCGACCGCGAGACGAAATACCGCAAACGCCACCTCGACCTGATGGGCAATCCGGACAGCGCCGCGTTGTTTGTCACCCGCTCGCTGATGCTTGCGGAAATCCGCCGCTTCCTGCAGGACCGCGGCTTCCTCGAAGTGGAGACCCCGATGCTGCAGGACATCCCCGGCGGCGCGGCGGCACGCCCGTTCGAAACCCACCACAACGCACTCGGCATGCCGCTCACACTGCGCATCGCTCCGGAGCTTTTCCTCAAACGCCTGCTCGTCGGCGGCTTCACCAAAATCTTCGAACTCAACCGCAACTTCCGCAACGAGGGAATCTCGCGCCGCCACAACCCGGAGTTCACCATGCTGGAAGCCTATTGGGCGTTCTCCGATTTCGAGGAAATGGCCAACCTCGTCGAGGAACTCACCTGCCACCTCGCGCAGACCTTCTGCGGAGGATTGAAAATCGAACACAAGGACGAGGACGGAAACATCACCCGCACCATCGACCTGACGCGCCCGTGGCGCCGCGCGGATTATCACGATCTGATCAAGCAGGTGGCCGGAGATGATTTCTTCGACATCACTCCCGCCCAACGCCGCGCGAAGTGCGGCGATCTCGGCGTGCAACTCTCGGATGAAATGGAGGACCACGAGGTCATCCAGCAGGTCTTCGAAAAAATGGTCGAGGAA
>JBIJBN010000102.1:0-6698 GCA_044345175.1 Luteolibacter sp. | reverse complement strand
CGGCCAGTCCGTTTTCCACCAGTTGGTGCATGGCCACCTCGATGCAGTCGCGTCCGTAGTGGCCTTGTTTGACATCGCCCGGGACGTAGGAGGCGTCGTCATGTTCGCCATGGCCGGAGAGCCGCAGCAGCTGTGCGACGACGATTTGCGGGCCATGGCCGGCGCGCGCGCGGCGGACGGCCTCGGTGATGACCGAGGCGCAGGCCAGCATGTCGGTGCCGTCCACGGCCATGCCACCGACGCCATAGCCGCGCGCCTTCTCCACCAGATCGGCGCAGGCGAACTGTCGTTTTGTGGGGGTGGAGTATGCGAACTGGTTATTGCCGATCACCACCACCAGCGGCAGTTTTTCCACTGCGGCCAGGTTGAGCCCTTCGTGGAACGCGCCGGTGGATGAAGCGCCGTCGCCGATGCAGGTGGCCCCCACGCGGCCGGTGAGCGTGCCTTGCAGGCGTTTGGCAAAAAGCATGCCGGCCACCAGCGGGACCTGTGCGCCGAGGTGGGAGATCATCGCCGGCATCCCGGCCCGCGGGCGTCCGCGGTGGATGTTGCCGTCCCGTCCGCGCATCGGGCCATGGATCGAGCCGAGGTAAGTGCGGGTGCAATCGAGCAGCGATTCGCCGAAGGCCGTGCGGCCGGCCTGGTCGCGGATGAGCGGTGCGAAAAAATCGGTGCCTTGGACCAGGGCGGTGCCGAGGGTGGCGCTGACCGCTTCCTGGCCGCGGCCGAGATAGACTCCGCCGACGATTTTACCCGCTTTGTAGAGGCTGGAGAGCTTGTTTTCGAGGATCCGCGCGCGGAGCATCGATCCAAAGACCGAGCGCAGGAAATCCCGGCTGACGGCCGGTCCATCCGGGGTGGCATTCAGGTCCAGGCGGGGCACGGCGTGGAATTTAGGACAGCGGGCCTCCGGCCTGCAACCGCATTCCCGTCAAAGTCTGCCGGGTGACGCCGGGTCAATCGAGCCGGCCGGTGAATTTCGTCCGGTCGAAACGGACTTTTTCCAGAGGGGTGATCCTGTTGGTGCGTTCGACGATGTGGCGTTGGTTTTCAGCGAACGTGAGTGACGAAAGGTCGCGGTTGGCGCGATAGGTCCTGTCCTTGACGCCCATCAGGCCGAGCAACGTGTGGCTGATGTTGTCGTGGGATACCGGTGTGGCGGTGCGCTCGCGCATCCGGACGATCTCCCGGTTCCATTGCATGAGAAAACTCCGGTTGAATGTGATCAGGAAGGGAATTTCGATTTCAAAGCGGGTGAGGTGTCTGCGGTTGCCATGGTCGTAAAAGCCATCGCCGTAGTCATTGAGGTATTCGCCGTGGTCTGGCGCGTAGAGCATCATCACCGGGCGGTCCGCGTCCATGATCGCCGTGTTGATGCAAGACATGACCTTGTCGGTGTAGCGGATCGAGTTGAGGTAGTGGTTGAGGATCGATGTTCCGGAGTGGAATGCGTCATCCGGAGGGTAGTTGTCCTGATAGTTGAAATGGCTGCCGGCGAGGTGGCAGATGACCAGGCCCGGACCGTGCGAAGGGCGCCGCAACTCGGCGAGCAGCGGCGGTATTAGCGCGGCATCGTGCTGTTTGCCATGGTCCTGCAGGTAGGTCGTTCGGGCCGCATCCTCCATGAACGATGAAATGAAATTGTCGTGGAATCCCCTTCTGGGTTGGTTCGAGACCAACGTGGTTTCAAGACCGGCGGACTTGAGTATGCGCAGGATCGACGGATGCCGTGCGATTTCGCCGAATCCGCCGGCATCGGTGACCGACAGCATGGAGGGGACGGAGACCCGGGTGTAGCTGGACGCGGCGACGGCATCGGTGAAGAGCAGCAGGTGCTCCGGGTGTTTCCGTGCGAATTCCTCAAGACCCGGTGTTGTGGAATGGCCGGAGCCGTAGATGCCCATTTTGTCCCTGCGGGCGGCCTCGCCGATCAGCAGGATCACGAGCGGGGACCGGGATTTGTCGATGGTGCCATCGAAGTGGTGTGTGAGGTTCCGGTAATCCCGCACGAGGAAATGGACCTCGGTGAGATACCGGATCAGGTGGTTGGCCTCCCGGAGCGGATAGAAATCCGCGATCTGCGCCTTCGAGCGCGGCAGGTGGAAGAGTGTGGCCAGCCATACCGAGAGAGCCGCCGCCTTGACGAGGCTTGGCGGCAGCAGCGACATGCAAGCGGCCGTGGCCGGAGCCAAGCGGCACAGCGCCCAGAAGGCCGCCAGCGTCCCAAGCAGCCCTGGAATGAATCTAACGGAAAACCCGGATGTCAGGAAATCGAGGGTTTCGCCGGTGTTTGTGTCAAATACCGAGGCGAAAACCTGGTAACCGATGAAATCGCCCACAATCCGGAAATAGACGTGGTTCACCGCGGCCCAGAAAACCGCAAGCGATGCCAATGCGGTGAAGACGGGTCGGGCCCTGCGCGCCAGAAACCCGAGTGTGAGATACAGCCCCGCGCAGCAGCTTGCGAACAATGCCAGACACGTGCTTTTCCCCGCATCCACCGGTGGCGATGCCAGCAGTGGGGAGAGCGCGGCCGCTGCGATACACAGGTTTCGCGGGACAATCCCGCACCGGGCGTCGCCAGAAGCCCCCCGGCTTTGTTTCTCAAGCCGGCGCAGCCACTGATAAAAGACATGAAGCGCGGCCGGAAACAATGCGATTGCCGTTCCTTTCGGTCTGCCCGCAAGAATGCAAAACAGCAGCGGCGCGAACGAAAGCACCGCGAGCGAGGATCGGGAGATGCCAGTGCGCCGGCTCATGGAGCTGGGGGGGGGATTTCGGCAGTTACACCGCACCATAATCCGGAGGTGTCCGGCGGCAACAGGTTCCTTCCCCGTTTTTGCGGTGGCGCGATGCCGTCCGTCCGGATTTTTCCGCGGATTTTCTCTTGTCAAAGCCTGCGGCCGCTTCCATACATCCGTCCCGCCCTTCCGGGTGGTTTCATGGGTAGATGCCCGAGTGGCTAAAGGGGGCAGACTGTAAATCTGCTGGCTAACGCCTACGCTGGTTCGAATCCAGCTCTGCCCACCATCGTTGACGCGGCGGGAGCGTGCGGTTTTTGCCCGCAATCCGGAAAACCCACCGCAGTCTGCCGTCCCGTGTTGGTGACACGGCTGCACACGCACCCTGTCCGGATTTTCGCGGCGCTCCAGGATCAAGAGCTTGATTTCACCGGGAATCCGGCAATGGTGCGAAATCCCGATGGATTCGGGAATCCATCCAAATTGTCATGAGAACCATCACGCTGACCGCCATGCTCGCCCTCCTGACCGCCACTCCGTGTATCCGCGCGGCGGAGGATCATCACCATGATCATCATCACGATGAAATCGCCAAGGGCCCGCATGGAGGCCAGATAGTCGATTCCAAGGAGGGGTTTTCCTTCGAGGTCGTGGTGGATGAAAAGCGCATGGCCCGCATCGTTTTTCTCGACAAGGCGCACAAGCCTGCCGCGCTGGACGGGCAGAGCATCACCGGGATCGCCGGTGAGCGCTCCGCGCCGGTGAAACTGGTTTTCGCCAGAGGCGGAGGGGAGGATGCAAATGTGCTGGTTTCAGACAAGCCGCTGCCCGCGGGCGCCCATGTGCCGATGATCCTTGTGATCAAAACCGCGCCGGATTCGAAAGCCGTGACCGAGCGGTTCGAGCTGCACCTGCACTGAGCCCGGCGGTGCGGCTTGGGAAAATGGCGGCGGTCACCATCGGACCGCCGCCACAAACCGGGATTGATGCGCCCGGTCTTACTTCGACCTGCCGGCCATCATCGGGTAAACGATGCCTGCCAGCGCCGCGCCGACGATCGGTGCCAGCCAGAACAGCCACAGTTGGGAGATGTAGGCGCCACCGGCGAAGAGCGCGGGAGCGGTGCTGCGGGCCGGATTGACCGAGAGGTTGGTCACCGGAATGCCGATCAGGTGGATCAGCGTGAGCCCGAGGCCGATTGCCACCGGGGCAAATCCCTGCGGCGCGCGCTTGTCGGTCGCCCCGAGAATGATGAGCAGGAAAAAGAAAGTCAGCACGATTTCCGCAACCAGTGCGGAGATCATCGTGTATTTGCCCGGCGACAACTCACCGAAACCATTCGAGGCGAATCCTGCGGCGGCCTCGAAGCCCTCCTTGCCGCTCGCGATGAACCAGAGCGCCGCAGCTCCGGCGATGCCGCCGAGCACCTGGGCGATGATGTAGGGCAGCGCCTCGGATGCGGGGTGGCGCCCGCCGACCACCAGGCCGACGGTGACCGCCGGGTGGAGGTGGCAACCGGAAATGTGGCCGATGGCATAGGCCATGGTCATCACCGTGAGGCCGAATGCCAGCGAGACGCCGACAAATCCGATGCCGAGGTTGATGGGGGAGGCGTCGCCCGCAAGGAACATGGCCGCAAGGACCGCGCTGCCGCAGCCGCCAAATACAAGCCAGAAGGTGCCGAAAAACTCAGCGAGTGTCTTTTGTTTCAATGTCATGGGTTGGTGTGGTGTGGGTTCATGGGTTCGTTTTCCGATGGCTGGCAATCCAAGGTCATCCTGTAAATCACCATCCTCGGCGGCGAGACTGTCGGATGCCCGAATTGATGGCAATCCCGAATCCGCCCGCCGAACCGCAGTCAGCCGTTGCGGATCATCGCTTTCAATTCCTCCATGCTCCAGCCCGGCGCATCGCCCGCGCCGGACTCATCGATCGCTTCCGCAAGAGCACGCTTGCGCGCCTGCAAACGCAACACTTGCTCTTCCACCGTGCCACGCGCCAGCAGGCGATAGACCGTCACCGGCCGAATCTGGCCAATCCGGTGGGCACGGTCGGTCGCCTGCGCCTCCGCCGCCGGATTCCACCATGGATCAAAATGCACCACCGTGTCCGCCGCAGTCAGATTCAATCCATATCCACCAGCCTTCAGGCTGATCAAAAACACCGGCGGGCCATCCGGGCTTTGAAATGCATCCACCAATTCCTGACGGTTCCGCGTCTGCCCATCCAGCCGCAAACTCGCTATGCCACGCTTCATAATGCTTTTCTCAATTTCCAGTAATTGTTTTTGGAACTGACTGAATACAAGTATTTTATGATTTCCTTTTACCGCCTCATCCAGCAGCTCGAGCAGCCGTTCGAGCTTGGCCGACCTCTGTGGAAGTGGCAACTGTTTCAAACGATCGTTTTGCAATAGGGAGAGATCACAGCAACTTTGTCTCAGCCGCAGCAGGGTGGTGAGGATGCGCATCCGTGCTGATCCGGCGTTAGGACCGTCCAAGAGTTCATCGACCTGTTTGCGTCCCTCGTTCAGCAATCCCGCATAGACCGTTTGTTGGTCTTTGCTGAGGTCGCAATACTCATCGATGACCAGCTTGGAGGGAAGTTCCGGGGCGACCTGTTCCTTGGTGCGGCGGAGCACGAACGGGGAGATTTTCAGCCTGAGGCGCCGCATCACCGCGGGAGCCTCTCCGGGGTTCGTCAGGGGGGTCTCATAGCGATCTCGAAACACCTCGCGGCCACCGAGCCAGCCGGGTTGGATGAAGCGGAAAATCGACCACAGGTCCCTGACGCTGTTTTCAACCGGGGTGCCGGTGAGCGCCACGCGGTGTTGGCTCCGCAGCTTGGCGATCGCCTTGGCATGATCGGTGTCCGGATTGCGCATCAAGCTGGCCTCGTCTACCACCACCGCGCGGTAATCCTGCCGCAGATGCCACGCGAGATCCCGCGCCAACGTGCCGTAACTGGTGATCGCCACCTCGCCCGGCCGCAGTTGTTCGCGCTGCCGGTCACGGTCGCTCCCATGCAGCATCCGCACCACCCGCCCAGGCGCAAAACGCCGGAACTCCGACAGCCAGTTGCCCAGCAGGGAGGTGGTGGCAATCACCAACACCGTGCCACTGTCGGCACGCTGTTTAGAGAACAAGTGTTCGATTAAAGCAATTGTTTGAAGCGTTTTGCCCAAGCCCATGTCATCGGCCAGCAAGGCGCCGCCAAAGCGCTCGACGCGGTCGATCAACCAGTAGGCGCCCTGTGATTGATAGGGCCGGAGTTTGGCCTGAAGTGAAGTCGGCTGATCAAAATCAGAGATATTTAAATTACTGGAATCAAATGACTTGGATTGATTTTTACAAATTTCTTGTATGATTTCTCCGGTGCGTTGATCCGCCTTGAAGTGTCCGCTTTCCTGGTTTAGATTGAGGTCTTGGAAGAGTGGTTCGATGAGGTCGGTGATTTCATCGGAGAGAATGGCCAGGCGATTTCCGGCGATGCGGCCTTGTGAGCTGCCGGAGCGGATGAGGTGTTGGATTTCCTGTGCTGGCAGCTCGATGCCATCATTCGTTTGGAATTTCAGGTTGAATCCCAGCCAATCTGTTCCGGAGCCGAGGATATGGATTTTGGGGCTGATGACGGTGATTTGGCTGAGCAGGCGGGAGAGGTGCGGATCATGGGAGACCTGCCATTGCTGATTGAGGGCGGGCAAGGTCTGGGTGAGGAATCGGAGGACGGGAGAATCGCCGGTGAGCGTCCATGAGCCGCTGGCCGGGTCGTGGGTTTGGAAGCCGGATTGTTCGAGTTGGCGCACGGCCTGGGATTCCGCGTCGATGTTGCGGATTTCGCATTCGTTTTGATGGAGGCGGGGCAGCGATGGGATGTCACCGTATCCCGGCACGATGGGTGGGGCACCGGCGTAGGCGACGCTGAGACCGGCGGTGAGCTGTTTGAGTGATCCCTTGA
>JBIJBN010000100.1:0-6766 GCA_044345175.1 Luteolibacter sp. | reverse complement strand
GAAATCCTCATACAATCCCTCGCCGGAAGCATCCGCCTCGAACAGGTGTCCGTCGTAATCCCACAGGCCTTCCCACTCATCCGGATCCGCCACGGGCGCGGCCGCCTTGGTGAGCGCGCCGGAAATGGCGGAGAATTTCTGCATGTCGGGAAAGCCGCCGTAGGGCGATTCCTGCTCGTAACCGGCATCCACCCAATTGATGGTGAGCGTGTCGCCACCGTGATCGCGGACAACGACCGAGCGGATGATGTCATACGGCGGAATGCTCACTTCGACATCCGCACGGTAGTCCGACCCGGAGGCGGTGAGGGGCACGGTGACGGAGGGTGACGCACCTGTGAATTGGAAGCTGATGGTGAAGTCGGCACCCGATTGCGAGATCACCGCCGTGCCGATGGTACGGGTGATCTGCGGGGTGCCGGTGTTGCTGGCTTCGAAACGTGCGCCAGTGAAATACCATGAGCCGGTGATGCCGGCATGGACGGCGGATGCGAGTGCGGAGAGCACCAGGGTGGAGAGGATGGATTTGACGGACATATGGGTCGGGATCGGCGCTTGAATGGGATTTGCTTTGAAAAAATGGTGGAGTGCAAAGGAGCGGAAAACCGGTGAAACCCAGCAAATAAGGGTCTTCCTTAGAAGTTTTGAAAAGTCGATGCAAGCCCCCAAAACTACGTATGGGTGAAACAATCGGGCACTGCGGCCGATTGGCCCGTGACTTCGCCTTTCCAGCGGCATGGGGGTTGACGCGGTTGGGATGGCAAGGCATGCCATCCGGGCATGAATCGTTCATTCCGGGATCCTGCGGGCGCGGACAGCCCGTCCGACGGGGCGGAACGTGCCGGGGATGGCATCCGGGAATTGCTGGATGGCAAGCTCGGGAGAAAACACCGCCGCATCGCCGGACGTGTGGCCGGGCTGTGCGGGTTGCTCGATGCCTCCGGATGGGGCGTGGCATTCCAAGACACGCCGGACGGGCCGGCCCGGCTGGGACGGCTGGCCCGCGAACACCTTGGACACGGCGCGGCGTCCACCGGCATAGAGATGCGATGGGGGGAATTGTGCGCGAAAATCCCGCCGGACAAGGTGGTGGCTTCGGCGCCGGGATTGATGGTGTGGCGGATATCAAGCGGCATCAGGACATGCGAGCAGATGACGTGCCGTCTCTCCGCCAGAGAACGCGAGGTGCTTCATTGGCTGCGCTAGGGCAAAACCAGCCCGGAAACCGGCATCATCCTCGGCTGTGCGACCCGCACGGTGGAAACCCACGTGCGCAACCTCTACCGCAAGCTCGGGGTGCACAACCGCGCCGGGCTGGTCCTCAACCGCAGGGATTGACCACCCATGAGGCATTTGCGTGAGCTTTCAGGAAACATGACACGGCGCATCGACCGGGCGTTGCTGGAGATGGCCGGATTGGACAGCATCGATGAGCTTGAACGGCATTTCATCCATGCCTGTCCCGGGATTCTTCCCGGCGATTGCGTGGCATGGAACAACTGGATGCCCGACTGGAGCGCGATCCTTTCAGGCAGGCTCAACGGGGACTACCAGCAGGAGTTCCAGTCTCGGCTCGATGCTTTCAATCACGTCGTCAACGAGCATCCGGTGATCCGCGCCGGGCGGTTTCCCAGCTCATCCCGGCAGGTGCTGCGGATGTCCGACTTCGAGTCCATCCGCTCCTTCCGCAACAACCCGCTGTTCAGGGAGATTTACCGTCACATCGACTCGCGCCATCAGATCGCCTTCACCCCGTGCCTGCTGCCGGACCGCCGTGTGCTGCTCACCCTCAACCGGCGGGCGAGGGACTTCACCACACGCGAGATGGAGCTGCTGCATTACACCGGCCTGCGGCTCGACCAGGTGGCACAGGCGCTCCACTGGCGGCAGATGCTTGAACAAGCATGGCACGCGCTGTGCGCGTTCGCAGGATCCCGCCTGCCCGGCGATGCCGGATCCCTTGGCCCGAGGGATCTGGAACTGCTCGCCATGCTGCTGCATGGCATGCGCCCGGGGGAAATCGCGCGCACAGCAGGAATCCGCCGGGACACGCTCGACAAACGGCTTGGCAACATCCGCGCGCGCCTCGGCATGGACAACAACCGCCAGCTGCTCAGCGCGCTCGCCGGACTGGTGGACACGTGACGCACGCGCACGCCGCCGCCGCACCCGCGCCACCCGCACCCCGGCGAAACAAAAGGTTGCCGCAGCGGGGATTCCCGCGGAAAAACGACATGCACAGCAACCGCACCCGCCATGCCCTCGCCCGACCACACCCACGCCCTGATCCTCGCCGGCGGTTCGGGCACACGCTTCTGGCCATTGAGCCGCGATGCGCGGCCGAAGCAATTGCTGGATCTCTTCGGCGACGGCACCCTGCTCGCCCAGGCGATCCACCGCCTCGACGGCTTGGTCTCGCCGCACAACATCCTCATTCTCACCAACGAAAAGCAAGCCGCGGCCGTGCGCGCGTGTGCGCCGATGCTGCCGCCGGAAAACATCATCGCCGAGCCCGCCAAACGCGACACCGCGCCCGCCGTGGCGCTCGGCACCGGCCTGATCGCCGCCCGCGATCCGGACGCGCTGATGATGGTGCTGCCCGCAGACCAGTTGATCCGCGACACCGCGGCCTATCAGGAAGTGATGCGCGATGCGCTGGAAACCGCGGAAAAATCCGCCGGGCTGGTCACCATCGGCATCCGTCCCAGCTGGGCCTGCCCGTCCTACGGCTACATCCAGCGCGGAGGTCCCGCAGCCATCCCCGGGCTCTCCTGCGCGCACCCGCCGCACGAGGTCTTGTCTTTCCGCGAGAAACCCGCCCCCGCGCTTGCGGAGGAATTCCTCCGGCAGGGCGGCTTCTGTTGGAATGCCGGCATGTTCGTGTGGTCGCTGGCCGCCGTCACCGCCCAGCTCGCCAAGCATGCGCCCGAACTTGCCGCGTTCATCGACACGCTGCGCGCCTCGTCACACCCGCTGGAAACCATCGCCGCGTCATTCGCCCAACTCCCCGCCCGCTCGATCGACTACGCGCTCATGGAGCATGCCGACCGCGTCCTCAACATCGAGGCCACCTTCGATTGGGACGACGTCGGCTCGTGGATCTCGGTCGCCAGGTATCTGCAAAACCACGGCGATGGAAACCGCGCCAACACCGCCATCACCGCGAGCGACTCCAAGGACAACATCGTCTTCAACGCCCGGCCGGGCAGCCGCGTCGCGCTGCTGGGCGTCAACGACCTGATCGTGGTCCAAACCGGGGACGCGCTGCTCGTCGCCAACCGCCACGAGGCGGATGCGATCAAGAACCTCACCAAGCTGCTGCCCGGGGAGTTGTTGTGACATGCGGGGCTTGCGTGATGCGATGCCGGAGCGGATATCGTCCGCGGCTTCATCGAGCCCTCCGCCCTCTACGAACAACCCTTCAGCAGTCTCCATGCGGATGGCCCCGAGGGACTTTTCGCAGACAGGCCCAACATCATCGACGGCCTGTTCCACAAGCTGGAGGAAACCCTGCCGCAGGTGATGCAACGGTGAAGCCTGTCGATTTGCCTCCCGGTCGGCACAGATCGCCCTCTCCCGCCATCCGCCCTTGCCAGCACGTTGCGGCATCGTCAGGTTTGCGGTCCTGGATCCGCATCCGACCAACTCGCCGCACCCCGCGCTCGGCATTGACCATGGCGATGCCCGCATCGGCATTGCGGCGACGGATGCATTCGGGATTCTCGCGCACCCGGTGGAGACGATCGACCGCGGGAAGACGGATCCCATCCGGCGGATTGCGGAGCTGGCGCAGCTCCGTGGCATCCGCACGCTGGTGCTCGGGCTGCCGTTGCGCATGGATGGCACGGAGGGGGACTCGGCCGCCAGGGTGCGGAGCTTCGCGGGCCGGCTGCGCGAGCGGATTCCGGACATCCCGCTGGTCTTCGTTGATGAAACACTCAGCACTGCAAGCGCCGCGCAAAAACTCCGCGAGGCCGGCCGCAACGCGCGCCGGCAGAAGCCGTTGATCGACCAGGCCGCCGCCGTGGAGATTCTGAATTACTGGATGGGTGGATAAACCGCGGCGAGGTGGAAAACGACCGCGAACAGCACGAGCTGCGCGCCACCCAAGGCAAGCAGGCGGTTGAAGGCCGGGCCCGGCGCTTGCGTGAGCACGCCCCAGATGATGCGCATGCCGATGAGTAGCACCGGCAGGCTGGCGAAAACCCAAAGCGGATGGCCGAGCGCCAGCCAGGCGAGTCCGCCGAAGGCCGCGAGCTTGATTTCCAGCCAAATCACCGCGGCCGCCACCTTCGGGCCGAAGCGCACGGCGAGCGTGCGCTTGCCGGTGGTGGAGTCCTCCTCGCGGTCGCGGAAGTTGTTGATGGAAATGAGCACGGCCGAGAGCAGGCCGGTCTGCGCGCCTAACAGAAATGCCTCGGCCGGCCAGCCGCCGGTCTGGATGAAAACCGTGCCCGCCACCGCGACGAGCCCGAAGAACAGGACCACGAAAATTTCACCCACCCCCCGGTAGGCCAGCGGGAACGGCCCGCCGGTGTAGCCGTAGGCGAGGAACAGCGAGGGAATGCCGATCAGCACGACCGGCCAGCCGCGCGCCTGGACCAGCACCACACCGCACAGCACGGCGGCGAGCAGGAAGGCCAGCGCCAGGCCGGTCACCACGCGGCGCGGCAACAGGCCGGAGGCGGTCGCCCTGACGGGGCCGAGCCGTCGCGCGGTGTCGGCGCCTTTCACCGCGTCGATGGCGTCATTGAAGAAGTTGGTGGCGATCTGGATGGCGAGCGCGCCGCCCAGCGTGCAGGCGGCGAGCCACGGATTGAAGCCGCCGCCGAGTTTCCATGCCAGCACGCAGCCCGCCCACACCGGCACGATGGCCGCGGGCAGGGTTTTCGGGCGCGCGGCGAGCAGGCAGGATCTCAACACGAAGGCGCTCATGGTTCACTTGCGTTCGATGCGCGCCGCGAACGCGCCGTCGGTGCCATCGCGGAACGGCAGCGCCTCGCGGGTGGAGTGCAGCCGCCAATCCGGATTTTTTGTTAGAAAGGCCCTGATCTGGCCGAGGTTCTCCTCCGCCTCGATCGAGCAGGTGGAATAGACGATGCGGCCGCCGGGCCTGAGGCAGGGCAGCGCGTTTTCGAGGATCTTGTGCTGGGTGATGGTGATTTTTTCGATATCGGGCGCCTGCAGCCGCCATCTCACATCCACGCGGCGGCGGATCACGCCGGTGTTCGAGCACGGCACATCGAGCAGGATGCCGTCGAAGGCGTGTTGCCATTCCCGCGGTGCGGGTTTCGTCCAGTCATGCGCGGCGAGGGTGGCGTTTCCGGCGTGCAGGCGCGCGAGGTTTTCGCGGAGCCGCGGCAGGCGCTTTTCATTCGAGTCCGTGCACACCAGATGCTCCGCGGAGCCGAGTGCGGCGGCGATCAGGAATGCCTTGCCGCCGGGCGCGGCGCAGGCATCGAGAATCCGCTCGCCCGGTTGTGGGTCCAACAACTCCACCGCATGGCGCGTGGCGGGATCCTGGATGTAGATCGCGCCGGAGGCCAGCAGCGCGCCGGGAGGCTGGCCGTCGATGCGGTGGAATCCCGGCGCGCCTGCGACGGGCTCGCCCGGAATGCCGGTGGATTCAACCAGCGGATTCACCCGCAGGAAGGTCTCCGCCGGTTGGTTGTTCCACTCCATCAGCGCGATGGTGTTTGGTTTGCCGAAGGCGGCTTTCCAACGGTTGAAAAGCCAGTCCGGATGCGAGAGAGCGACGGCTGGCGGAAGGTCCGCGACCTCATCGAGCAGACGCTTGCGCGCGTCGATGGCGCGGCGCAGCACGGCGTTCACCAGCCCGCGCACTCCGGCCTTGGCGGACTCCACCGTTTCATGGACCGCGGCATGGTCCGGAATGCCGAGCAAGAGAATCTGGCACAGGCCCACGCGCAGCACATCGCGCGTTTCCGGATCGAGCCTGCCATCGCGCAGCCTGCCGATCCAGTGGTCCAGCAGGCGGCGGTTGCGCAGCACGCCGAAGAGGATCGCCTGCAGCAGCCCGCGGTCCGCGGACGAGAGCATGCGCCGCTGTGCGTGGCGCTCGACCAGCGTCTCCGCGTAATCATGGCCCTTGGCCCACGCGCGGAGCGCGGAAACGGCGGCCTGGCGGACATGGAAGTTCCTGGCGGGCATCGGTGCTGCGGACGCAGAGCTTAACCGCCGCCCCGCGCATGGACAGCGCAATCCTGAGGAACCGTCATGGTCCGCCGTCGCGGCACGGCAGTCCGAGGGATTCCAACACCTCCGGACCGAGGAAATCCTGGCCGTGGATCAGGTGTTCTAACAGGGGCACGCCGGCAAGCTCCGCGACCACACCCTTGTTGGTGATCATCGCGGTGTCGAGTTCGTCGGCAAGCTGGTTGAGGACCAGCCCGGCGCAAGTGAGGCCGCGCGCGCGGACCGCACCGAGGGTGAGCAGGATGTGATTGAGCGCGCCGAGCCGGTTCACCGCGACCAGCACGACCGGCAGGCCGAGCCGCGAGGCAAGATCCGAGATCCGGAAACCCTCGGCCACCGGCACCTCCCAGCCGCCGGCACCCTCGACGATCACGACCTGGTGCCTGCCTGCCAGATGGTGGAATCCGGCGACGAGCGTATCCGGATCCACAGTCCGGTTTTCCAACAGGCCGGCGACGTAGGGTGCCACCGGGCTCTGGAGGTGCACCGGATTCACCTCGTCCATTGGCAGCCCGCCCGAGGCCGCGGCCAGGATTTCCGCATCCTCACG
>JBIJBN010000099.1:0-6796 GCA_044345175.1 Luteolibacter sp. | reverse complement strand
GGTCAAGACCGACATCGGCATGACCTTCGCCGCCGCCCTGCGCGCGATGCTCCGCCAGGCCCCGAACATCATCATGATCGGGGAAATCCGCGATGCGGAAACCGCCAACATCGCCATCAACGCCTCCCTCACCGGCCACCTCGTGTTTTCCACCCTCCACACCAACGACGCCCCGTCCGCGGTGGCCCGGCTCGCGGACATCGGCGTCAAACCCTTCCTGATCGCCTCCGCCGTGCGCGCCGTGCTCGCCCAGCGCCTCGTGCGCAAACTCTGCCCGGTGTGCAAAACCCCGGCCACCCTCTCCGACAAGGAGATGCGCGCACTCTCGCTCGACACATCACGCGTCACCGAGGCCACTATCTTCGGCCCCGCCGGGTGCGAGAAATGCCGCGGCGGCGGCTTCAAGGGCCGCATGGGCATCTTCGAGCTGTTCCTCGTCGATGACGAGGTGCGCCAGATGATCAACACCGGCCTCACCACCACCCAGCTGCGCCGCCGCGCGCGCGAACTCGGCATGCGCACCCTGCGCGAGGACGGCATCCGCAAGGTGCTCGCCGGACTCACCTCCGCCAGCGAGGTGGTCCATGCCACCATGTCCGACGCCAGCTGACGGCCACGGACCCAACCGCCATCCCCACTTCACCGCCTCCACCGTCCCAGCCCCATGGACAACCACCAGATCATCGAACTGCTCGAATCGCGCGGCCTCATCGACCAGAGCCTCGCCCAGGACATCCTCGCGGAAGTCAACCAGAGCGGCAAGGAAATCGCCGAAATCCTCGCCGACTTCCAGATCATCCAGCACCGCGACGACATCTGGCCGATGGTCGCCTCGGAACTCGCCACCCAGATGGTGGACATCCGCAACTGGACGCCGCCCGAGGCGCTGCTCGCCCTGGTGCCCGCCGGCACCGCCCGCCTCCACGGCGCACTGCCCGTCCAGTTCGACGAAAACGGCCTGCACGTCGCGCTGGTGGACCCGCTCAATCCGCAAACCGTCGAGGACCTCCGCTTCGCGCTCGGCCGCGAGATCCATGTCGTCGTCGCCCCGGACTACCTGGTCGAGGCGAAAATCAACGAGTGCTACGGCGGCGAAGGCAAGGCGATGGAGGACATCCTCGCGTCGTTCGAACTCGGCGGCGACTCGCAGAACACCCAGGACCTCGAATCCGAGGCGAACTCCGCCCCGATCATCCGCTATGTCGACCTGGTGCTCTATCAGGCGATCAAGGAGAAGGCCTCGGACATCCACTTCGAGCCGTTCGAAAAGGAATTCAAGATCCGCTACCGGGTCGATGGCGCGCTCTACGAAATGGCGCCGCCGCCGATCCATCTGGCACTGCCCATCCTCTCGCGCGTCAAGGTCATGTCCAACATGAACATCGCCGAACGCCGCGTGCCGCAGGACGGCCGGATCGTCAAACAGGTCGGTGACAAACAGGTGGACATGCGCGTGTCCTCGCTGCCCACACACCATGGCGAGTCCATCGTGCTGCGCGTGCTCGACCGCTCGTCGGTCAACCTCACGCTCGAAAACCTCGGCCTCTCGGAATACATCTACAACTACATCACCGAGACCATCGAGAAACCCAACGGCATCTTCATCGTCACCGGCCCCACCGGCGCCGGAAAAACCACCACCCTCTACGCCGCACTGCGCCGCATCAACACCATCGATTCGAAACTCCTCACCGCCGAGGACCCGGTGGAATACGACATCGACGGCATCATCCAGATCCCCATCAACGAGGCCATCGGCCTGGATTTCCCGCGCGTGCTGCGGGCCTTCCTGCGCCAGGACCCGGACCGCATCATGATCGGCGAGATGCGCGACAAGGAAACCGCCACCATCGGCATCCAGGCCGCCCTCACCGGCCACCTGGTGCTCTCCACCCTCCACACCAACGATTCCGCCGGCGCCGTCACCCGCCTCATCGATATGGGCTGCGAGCCATTCCTTGTGGCCGCCTCGCTCGAAGGCGTGCTCGCCCAACGCCTCGTGCGCACGATCTGCAAGGACTGCAAGTCACCCTACGAGCCGAACGAGGCGATCCTCAGCCAGCTCGGCGTCTCCGCCCACGAACTCGGCGACAAGCAGTTCTTCACCGGCGCCGGCTGCGACACCTGCGGCCAGACCGGATACCGCGGCCGCCGCGGCCTCTATGAGCTGCTCAACGTCACCGACCCGATCCGCGAACTGATCACCGGCCGCGCGCCCACGGTGGTCATCAAGCAGAAGGCCGTGGAACTCGGCATGAACACCCTGCGTGAGGACGGTCTGCGCAATATTTACCAAGGCCATACAACCATCGAGGAGGTCCTGAAATACACCTGAAGCGACGATTTTCCGGATTGCCGCTGCGCGAAATTCGGCTACACCCAGATCCCGAACCCGCAACCCCATGGCCAACTTCCAATACTCCGCGCTTGATGCCAAAGGCGAACAAACCACCGGCGTGCTCGCCGCCGCCAACGAAGCCGAGGCGATCCAGCAGCTCCGCGCGCAAGGGCTCTACCCCACCCAGATCGCGGAGGAAGGCAAGGCCGTGAAAGGCCGCGCGGGCCAGTCCAAGGGCAAGGCCAAGGCAGGCGCCAAAACCAGGGCCAAGGCCTCCGCCAAGGCCCGCACGGGCGGCCGCGTGAAGCCCAAGAACCTGATGATCTTCACCCGCCAGCTGGCCACCCTGATCGACTCCGGCCTGCCCTTGCTGCGCAGTCTCACGGTGCTTGAGAAACAGGAGCCCAACCCGGCGCTCAAGGCGACCGTCGCCGCGCTCGCCGAGAACGTGCAGGGTGGTTCCACCTTCTCCGAGTCGCTCGCCCAGCACCCGAGGATCTTCAACAAGCTCTATGTCAACATGGTCAAGGCCGGCGAACTCGGCGGTGTGCTCGAAATCGTCCTCAACCGCCTGGCCGAATACCAGGAGAAGGCCCAGAAGCTGAAGAACAAGATCGTTTCCGCGATGGTCTATCCGGTGATCGTGATGTTCATCGCCGTGGCCATCCTGGTTTTCCTGATGATCTTCATTGTGCCGAAGTTCAAGGAGATGTTCGCCAACACCGACCAGGAACTGCCCACCATCTCCAAGATCGTCTTCGGCACCTCCGAGTTCTTCCTCGCCCGCCCGCTGGTCCTGCCGAACATCGTCTTCGTCTTCATCCTTTTCGGCATCGGGGCCTTCCTCTTCAATCTCTGGGGCCGCACCAAGCCCGGCCGCGTCGTCATCGACAACGCCAAACTCAAGCTGCCCGTGCTCGGGGACATCCAGCGCAAGTCCGCCGTCTCGCGCTTCTCGCGCACGCTCGGCACCCTGGTCACCTCCGGCGTGCCGATCCTCCAGGCGCTCAACATCACCCGCGACACGGCCGGCAACGTCGTCATCTCACAGGCCATCGAAAAGGTCCACGAGGCGGTCAAGGAGGGCGAAACCATCGTCACCCCGCTGCAGGCGTCCGGCGTCTTCCCGAACATGGTCATCTCGATGGTGGACGTCGGCGAGGAAACCGGCCAGCTGCCGGAAATGCTCCTCAAAGTGGCCGATGTCTATGACGACGAGGTGGACAACGCCGTCACCGCGCTGACCTCGATCCTCGAGCCGATCATGATCGTGATCCTCGCCCTGATCGTCGGTTCCGTGGTTTTCGCGCTGTTCCTGCCGCTCATCAAGATGATCTCCACCATGGGCAACCAGTGAGGCCCGTGGTCCGGTTCAAGCCATGTCATCGATGATTTCCCGGTTTTCCCGGCAACAATTCACCCCGGATTGCCAAAAGGCGGCGGCAAACCACGGTCATCCATGGAGCAGCCATTGCCCGGGTCTCCAAGTTCCTGTTCTTCAGCCGTGAAATCCGTGAAATCCGTGGTTCATTCCATCCAGATCCAGACACAGCCCATCACCATGAAAACCCCGTCCCACCGCCATCCAGCCGCCTTCACGCTCATCGAGCTGATGGCCACCATCACCATCATCGTCATCCTCGCCGGCATCGTTGTCGGCGGCATGGGATACGTGGGCGAGAAACAGGCGGTCGAGAAAGCCAAGGTCCAGATCGCCCTGCTCTCCAAGGCAATCGAGGAATACAAGCTGGACATGGGGTTCTACCCGCCCACCGGGAATGTCACCTCGGCCAGCGGCAAGGGCGGCACCTCGACCTCCAGGATCCTGTTCAGCCATCTTTACTTTGATTCCGACCAGGACGGATCCGGCGTGCCGGGCGATACCGACCAGAAGATCTACCTGCCGGAACTCGATCCGCAGAACAACAAACAGGGATGGACCATCGGAACCGCGGACGCCAACACTTTCATCACTGACCCGTGGGGCAATCAATATTGCTACCGCAGTGCGCTCAACGCCTCCGGCAACCCGAACTCCGCAGCCAGGAACCCTGACTTCGACCTTTGGTCGATGGGCAAGGACGGCAAGACCAGAGCCGGTGTGAACGACAGTCTCAACCACGCCGACAACCGCGACGACATCCGCAACTTCTGAGCCACGGAGCGCGGACTTCCGTCCGCTTCGCATTTCATCCACGGAGGGGCGATTTGCCTCCGGCCATCCACGCTGCGCTCCGCCCCCTCACTCCACCGGCCACTCGCCGCGGTCGACCAGCAGCTTCTTGAGGAATTCCCGGTCCCATGCGTCCTTTTCGCGATAGGTCTGTTTGGTGAGCCACAGCAACTTCGGCGAGGCGAAGGGGATGGTGACGCCATGGTAGTCCAAACGCACGATCATGTGCTCCACATCGGCATAATGAAGACCGCACGCCCGGGCCATCAGATCCACGATGAATTCGTCGCACACCCGGACCACCTGATAACGCTCGATTTCCCCGGATTCCAATTCCAGCACGGCTTGATCCGGCAGGCTCTCCAATGCCTTCCTGACGAGCGCGTCATTCTCCGGCGAGCAGTCCACCAGCAAATCGATGTCCATGGTGTTTCTCACCATCCCGGCTTGAATGATGGCATAGCCGCCCACCACGATGTATTTCGCCCCCAGTTCATTGAGCCTGGCAGCCAATGCCGCCAAATCCTCGTCAGTGGGCGGACGCGTGGTTTCTAGCGGAGTATCTGGAGGTTCATCATCCATTCATCGGCTGCCTCATGACTCATGAAACGGTAAACCCCGCGGCGCACCCGGAATGGCTTGGGCCTCAGACGGGTGCAGGCACGAATCAGCTTTCCTGCGGCTTCAAGTGACTCCACCCCGGGCTGCGGCATGCGCCGTCTGCCCACCACCTTGGCGCGTGGATCACCGGATTCGATCAGTTCGTTCATGCCCGGATGCTACCTGCATCAGCCCGCCTTGTCATCGAATTGTTTTCGACGCCGCCATCGTCCTGCTTAAACTCCCGCCATGGCGAAGGTGCTGGTAGGACTCTCGGGCGGCGTGGACAGCGCGGTGGCCGCCGCGCTGCTGGTCGAGCAGGGTCATGAGGTCGCCGGCGCCTACATGAAGAACTGGATCAACGACGAGGGCATTCCCGGTGACTGCCCTTGGGAACAGGACATCGAGGACGCCCGCGGCACCGCCAGAACGCTGGGCATCGAGTTCCGCGTGGTCGACCTGATCGATTCCTATCGCGACCGCATCGTCGATTACCTGATCGAGGGCTATCGATCAGGCATCACACCCAATCCGGACGTCTGGTGCAACCGCGAGATGAAATTCGGCATCTTCCTTGATTACGCTCTGGCACAGGGGTTCGAATTTGTGGGAACCGGCCACTATGCGCGGAAACGCACGCTCTCCGACGGCACGGCCGCCATCCTGCGCGGTGCGGATCCGAACAAGGACCAGAGCTATTTTCTCGCGCTGATGACGCAACACCAGGCGGCGCACGCCCTGTTTCCCACCGGGGAGATGCTCAAGCCCGGAGTGCGCGAGGTCGCACGGCGCTTTAACCTGCCGGTCGCCGGAAAAAAGGACAGCCAGGGGATTTGTTTCCTCGGCCAGGTGAAAATGCGCGATTTCCTCCGCCACTACCTGCCGGATTCACCCGGCGAAATCGTCGATACCGCAGGCCGCGTGCTCGGCGAACATTGCGGGCTGCACCTTTACACTCTCGGCCAGCGCAAGGGCCACGGCGTCGCCTCGCCGCGCGAGGGCATGGCCTATGTCGTCGTCGGCAAGGACCCCGGGAAAAACCGCCTCATCGTCGGTTGGGACACGCCCGATGCCGGTGAGCTCTACACCCACACTTGCGTGGTCGGCACCCTCTCATCCCTCAACGAACCGATTGAGGAGAAACGCCTCGTCGAGGCCCAGCCGCGCTACCGCGCCAAGGCGGAACCCGCGCGCGTCGAACCGCTTGATGGCGGGCGCATGCGCCTTCTGTTCAAACACCCGCAGCGGGCGATCGCCCCGGGCCAGGTCTGCGCCTTCTACGAGGGCGGCCGCCTGCTCGGCGGCGGGGTCTTCGAGAGTGCGGGTGACTGAACGACCGCGCGTTCACTCAGGGCCGCGGCGCGGATCACAGTGCCGAGCGGAGGTCCGCGGCGGCACCCTCGGCACTGGCAGGCAGCGCGGGCACGAAGCCGAAATCATCCTCCGGCGCGGCCGGTGGCACGGTGGCCTGCAGTTCACGCGGCACGCTGTCCACCGGATCCACCGCCGGGATCGAAACTCCCTGCGGTGAGGCCTTGAGATCCTCGAACTTGCGGGCAGTGGCGAGCACCCGTGATTCGAACGAACCGACGGCGTTGTTGTAATTCTCCACCGCATGCCCGAGCGAGCGTCCGAGCTTGGTGAAGTGTTCGGCGAGCTTGCCGAGCCGTTCGTGCAGCGTGCGG